>NZ_JBIWFT010000036.1:0-101739 GCF_044763205.1 Kitasatospora sp. NPDC096204 | reverse complement strand
GCCGTCCTCATCAACCGAGGAGTCCAAGCACACCTGCTCGAACTCCTCGGCATCGACGAAACCCGACCCCGCTGGCTGGAAACCTAAAACCCCATGTGCGAAGTCCGGGCCTAGCCGGCCACCGCCCGCCCCGCCGCATCGAAGTCCCGCAACGCCTTCGCCAGCCGCTCGGACTGCATCCCCGCCGCGGCCGAGCGCGCCAGCGAAGCCGTGCGGGCCGCCTCCCGCTGGTCGCCGAGCCTGCGGTGGGCCTCGGCGAGGCTCACCATCAGCAACGCCTTGGAGCGGGCCCGCCCCGGCCCGAGCCCGGCCACGGCCTCGGCGAGCAGCACCTTGGCCAGCCGGTGCTGGCCGAGCGCCAGCCGCCCCTCCCCCACCATCCCGGCGAGGGCGGAGCGGGCCTCCTCGGCGCCGGGTAGGCCGTCCAGTTCGGCGAAGGCCCGGGCGGCGGCGGCCTCGGCCTGCTCGGCCTCGCCCCGGCGGCCGTACGCGCGGGCGAGCCGGCCGTACTGGCGGGCCCGGGCGGTGGGGCCGAGCGCGGCACCGTGGGTCTCCAGGGCGGTCGCGAGCGCGGAGACGGCGTCCAGCCCGCGCCCACCGGTGCCCTGGGTGGCGAGCACGACCAGCGCGCCGAGCACCGGGACCCCGAGCCGGGGGTCGCCGCTGACGTGGGCGGCGCGCAGCGCGGCGACGAAGGCGCGCTGGGCGGCCGCGTCGTGGCCGAGGTCGTACGCGGCCCAGCCGGCCAGCCGGGCGAGTCTGCTGGCCGTGCCGTAGAGCTCGCGACCGAGCCGTTCGTCGTACGCACCGAGTTCCAACAGCTTGGCCAGCATGGCGAGTTCGGCGCGGACGGGGCCGAGGACGAGGCCGCCGCCGCAGGCCCGTTCGAGCTTCTGCTTGCTGCGGTAGGACAGTCCGAGCTCGCCGGCCAGCCCGGGTTCGACGCGCAGCGCGCCCTCCCCGCCGCCGACGGGTGGTGGCGGGGAGTCGAGGCGGGCGGCGGCCTGGTCGAGGTCGGCACTGCGGAACAGGTCGGTGAGGCGGACCGGCCCGGCGTCGGTGGCGGCCTCGCGCAGCGCGGTCTGGGCGGTGTCGGCGGTCCACGGGTCGGTGAGCAGCCGGGGCGAGAGGATCTTGGCGCCGCGGTGGCCGCCCATCCGGCCCCAGAGCTGCTCGTAGGTGACGGCGATGCCGAGGGTGCGGCTGAGCACCTCGCAGACCGCCTGGTCGTGCGGGCTGCGCGGCACCATGCCGCGGTCGCGCCACTTGTACGGGGCGGTGGAGCTGATGGCGAGGCCCGGCGGCAGGGCGAGGCTCACCTCACGGGCGAGCCGTTCCGGACTCCAGCCGAGCTGGTGGAGTATCCGGGCCAGTTCCTCGTTCCGCCTTCGCTCCAGATCGGCCATGGCACGACGGTAGCGGGATTCGGGGCTCTTCGACCGGTGGCGGGAGCAGAACGACGAAGAGCCGCCTCCCGATTCCGGGAGGCGGCTCTCGACTGCTGTGGAGCTATGGGGAATTGAACCCCAGACCTCTTGCATGCCATGCAAGCGCTCTACCAACTGAGCTATAGCCCCTTGACCTGCGATGTCACCGCGGTTCCCGGTTGTTTCCGGCCGTTTCCCTCGGCGACATCGACTACTTTACACGGTCCGGGGCGTGCTCCTGAAATCCGTTCCCCGAGGCCCGCACCACGCACCCCGGGCGCCCCACCTCCCGCACTCCGGGCGCCTCATCTCCCGCGCCCCGATGCCCTGCCCCGCGCGCCGGGCGCACGCTTCCCGCCCCGGGCGCGCGGCAACCGGCGCACACCCCGCCACCGGTCACCGTCACAGCCGCCAGCCACCAGCCACCAGCCACCAGCCACCGACCGAAACACCGAGAGCCCGAAACGCCGGAAGGCCGCCACCCCTTGGGTGACGGCCTTCCGAACTCCTGTGGAGCTATGGGGAATTGAACCCCAGACCTCTTGCATGCCATGCAAGCGCTCTACCAACTGAGCTATAGCCCCGCGACACGGGCGACCCTGGCTTACCACGACCGCCGATGCGGAGTGGAGCTATGGGGAATTGAACCCCAGACCTCTTGCATGCCATGCAAGCGCTCTACCAACTGAGCTATAGCCCCGCACTCACCGGATCTCCCGCTTCCCTTCCGGGCCGCGTTCCTTCCCTGCGAACGAGGAAGACTCTAGCTGGTCAGGGCCGGAACTGCGAAATCCGCCCTTCCGGACCCCCGCCGAGCCTCCCCTCCGCGCCCTCGCCGCACCCCGGCCGAGGGCCCCTGAGGGCCCCCGGCACCCGCTGCCGCCCGAGCCGGTACGGCAACGGGTCAGGTGTCGTCGCCGATGACCGGCTGCGGGAGCGTGCCCGCGTTGTGCTCCAGCAGGCGCCAGCCGCGCGCCCCGTGGCCGAGCACCGACCAGCAGCAGTTGGACAGCCCGCCGAACCGCTCCCACTGGGCCGGCTCCAGGTCGAGCAACCGCCCGAGCATGGTGCGGATCGTCCCGCCGTGGCTGACCACCACCAGCGTGCCGTTCTCCGGGAGCTTGCCGACGGCCTCCAGGACCACCGGCACCGAGCGGTCGGCGACCTCGGTGGCCAGCTCGCCGTCACCGCCGCGCCGCACCGGCTCGCCGGCCGCCCAGGCCTCGTACTCCTCCGGGTAGCGCTCACGGATCTCGGCGTTGGTCAGGCCCTGCCACGAGCCCGCGAACGTCTCCCGCAGGCCCTCGTGGTGCTGCACGTCGAGCCCGGTGACCTCGGCCAGCTCCGCGGCGGTGCGCCGGGCCCGCTGGAGGTCCGAGGAGATCAGCAGGTCGGGACGGAGCCCGGAGAGCAGCCGGGCCGCCCGCTGGGCCTGCAGGACGCCCTGGCCGGTCAGCTCGATGTCCGTGGTGCCCTGGAACCGCGATTCGAGGTTCCAGGCGGTCTGGCCGTGCCGCCAGAAGACGATGCGCGGGCCCTGCGTGCCCCGGCTCAGTGCAGGTCCTCGGGCTTGCCGAAGTCGTCGGCGGGGGCGACGGCGTTGCCGGCCTCGTCGGTGTACGCGTCCGGGCGGTTGCGGGAGGCCAGGGCGTCCTCGGGAAGCGGCAGCTCGGGGCAGTCCTTCCAGAGGCGGTCCAGCGAGTAGAAGGAGCGCTCCTCGGAGTGCTGGACGTGCACGACGATGTCCAGGTAGTCGAGCAGGATCCAGCGGCCCTCACGCTCGCCCTCGCGGCGGACCGGCTTGATGTCCAGCTGCTCGCGCAGCTGGTCCTCGATCTCCTCGGCGATCGAGCGGACCTGGCGGTCGTTGTTCGCGGAGGCGATCAGAAAGGCGTCGGTGATCGACAGCACCTCGCTGACGTCGAAGGCGATGATGTTGTGCGCAAGCTTGTCGGCCGCCGCCTGCGCGGCGACGGTGATGAGCTGCTGGCTGTGGTCAGTGACGGTCACGGTGTTCTTCCGGCTCGGCTGCTTGGGGCGCCCCGGCGCGCGGCCGGGGTCGCCTTCCAGGATCTCACGCCGCCCGGGCGGGCCCGGAACCGATTTACGCGCCCCGGGCCCCGACCGCCACCGGGCCCCGACCGCCACCGGGCCCCGACCGCCACCGGGTCGGGGCCGAGGCCGGCCGGGACCGGAGCCCGAGCCGACCGGAGCCGGACCCGGATCGGAGCCGGGCCACCGCCCTACTGGTTCTTCGGCAGCTGGTAGTCCTTGCCGAGCACGACCAGCAGGTCCGCGTTCTGGGTGTCGCCGGTCACCTTCTTCACCGCCGTGTCCGGCAGCCCGAGGCTGGTCGCCAGCGACTTCGCCGCGCCCTGCCGGGCGTCGTCGGTGTAGCGGATCTCACTGGCGGCCTGCGGGGCGGCCTTGGCGCTGCCCGGGATGAAGGTCAGGCCGGAGTTGACGATCTGGACCTGCGCGGCGGCCGCCGCGGCGTCGTTGCCGCTGCCGTCCTGGAGCGCGACCCGGGCCGGGGCGTCGCCGACGGCCGCGGACTTCACGGTGCCGCCCAGCACGTCCTTGACCTGCTTGCCCGCCGTCGCCTCGTCCAGGCTGCCGTCCGGCTTGACGGTCAGCGCGGTGGTCCCGAAGTGGCCGTCCTTCGCCTGCTGGGCGAGCTGGACGAGCACCCCGGCGAGGGCGTCCTCGGGCAGCGAGGGGTCGAGCACCGCGTTCATCCGGTGCACGTCGTCCTTGGCATCCTTGAACTCGGTCGGCATGGTGCGCACCACGGCGTCCATGACCTGCCCGAACCTGGCCAGCTGGGCGTCCCGGTTCTCGCCGGGGTTCTGCAGGGTGGCGTACGCGACCGCCGCCTTCCCGCTGAGCATGGTGTTCTTCCCGGCCGCGGACAGCAGCTTGCCGTCCGGCTTGCCGCCCTCGTGGGTCTCGGCGTTGGTGTCCACCCGGACGCCGCCGAGTTGGGAGACCAGCAGCTCCAGGTACGGGGTGTCCAGTCGCCAGGTGCCGGCGACCGGGGCGCCGAGCACGGTGGACAGGCCCTCGCGGGTCGCCGAGGCGCCGATGCCGTCCATGGACTGGCCGATCGTGGTGACCGGCGGGTCCCCCGGGCCGGGCAGCCGCAGGTTGTCGGGCAGCAGCAGCACCGTGCCCTTCTTCCCGGAGGCGTCGTTGACCAGCAGCGCGCTGGACACCTTGCCCTGGAGGTCGCGCAGGTGGACGACGTTGACCTGGCGTCCGCCGGCGGCGGTGGCCGCGCTCGGCTTGCCGCCGGTGAGGAAGAGGTAGCCGCCGACGCCGCCGGCCGCGAGCGCCACCACCACACCGAGGCCGATCAGCCGGTTGCGCAGCTTGCGGCGGCGCTCGGCGCGCACCTCGCTGCGGGACTCGGCGAACTTCAGCCAGTCGATGACGTCCTCGGTCTCCTCCGCCTCCTCGTCGACGAAGGTGAACTCGCCCGTCGTGTAGTTGTCCCTGGGCGCCTTGCTCCCGGCCTTCCCGGCCCGCGCCCCGGCGACCTGCTCGGACGGCGGCCCGGCCTTGGCCGGCGCCGTCGCCGACTCCGGCTCCGCGGCGGGCCGGGGCACCCGCGGACGCGGTGGGGCGGCAGCAGCCGCAGCGGCGGGCGCGGCGGGAGGCACGGCGGCCTCGGCCTGCGGCTCGGCGGCGGCCGGGGCGGCGGCCTGGTAGGGCTGCTGCTGGTACCCCTGGTAGCCCTGCTGCTGGTAGCCGTACGCGTCCTGCCCGTACACCGGCTGCCCGTACTGGTCGTACTGCTGCTGCTCGTACTGCTGCTCGTACGACTGCGGCTGCTGCTGCGGGAACTGCCCGGTGTGACCGCCCTGCTGGTACCCGTCGTACCCCTGGTAGCCCTGCTGCTGGTAGCCGTACGCGTCCTGCCCGTACACCGGCTGCCCGTACTGGTCGTACTGCTGCTGCTCGTACGACTGCGGCTGCGAATGCTGCGGCTGCGGAGGCTGCTGCGGCTGCGGCTGCTGCTGCGCCTGCTGGTAGCCCTGGTACGGCTGCTGGTACTGCCCGGTGGACCAGTCCTCCGGCCGCCGGCCGTCGTTGCGATCAGTCATGCACCGCTCCTGGATCAGTCCCCGCGCGGCGCGTACAGCGCCCGCTTGTCGATGTAGCGGACCACGCCGTCCGGGACGAGGTACCAGACCGGCTCGCCCTTGGCGACCCGGTTGCGGCAGTCCGTCGAGGAGATGGCCAGCGCCGGGACCTCCACCAGTGAGACCCCGCCCACCGGAAGCCCGGCGTCCGACAGAGTGTGCCCGGGACGGGTGCAGCCGATGAAGTGGGCCAGCGAGAAGAGCTCGTCGGAGTCGCGCCAGGACAGGATCTGGGCGAGCGCGTCGGCGCCGGTGATGAAGAAGAGGTCGGCGTCCGGGTGCAGGGCGTGCAGGTCGCGCAGGGTGTCGACGGTGTACGTCGGGCCCTCGCGGTCGATGTCGATCCGGCTGACCGAGAACTGCGGGTTCTCGGCGGTGGCGATGACCGTCATCAGGTAGCGGTCCTCGGCCGGGGTGACGTGGCGGTCGCTCTTCTGCCACGGCTGTCCGGTCGGCACGAAGACCACTTCGTCCAGGTGGAACGCGCTCGCGACCTCACTGGCGGCGACGAGGTGGCCGTGGTGGATCGGGTCGAAGGTGCCGCCCATCACGCCGAGGCGCTTCTTCACCGGTTCCGGTCCGCCGGGATTCCCGGCCTGCTCTCCCATGCCGCCACACCTTACGCGACACCCGTTACGGTGCGGGAACGGCCGGGTGGGGGTTCTCCGCAGATGCGTGAGGGAGCGGCCGGCCGGTGGCCGGACGCTCCCCGAGCTGCCCCAGGACCGGGCTCAGCGGTCCCGGTTGAAGCGGGTGGTGATGAAGAGCAGGACCAGCAGGATGACCAGCGCGGCGCCACCGGTCAGGGCCGGGTTCAGACTGTCGTGGTTGCCCCCCTCGCCCTCGGCGAGCAGGTTCAGAACGGGGAGTGCGGCAGCAGTGCTCATGGTCGGCGGGACCTTCTCGGCTCGGTGAACGGACCTGGGGGTGGTTCCGGGCCGGTGAGGGCCCACCCGTCATCGTACGGGGGGTTACACCGCAACCGCTCGGCGGCCCACCGCCGCTGACCGGGCGTGAGCGCGCACCCGCGGGAGGGCCGGGAACGGGCCGGGGAAGGACCGGGGAAGGACCGGGAACCGGCCGGTCTAGTTGTTCTTGAAGGCGCGGGCCATGATCCAGACCAGCAGGCCGATGCCCACGAAGGACGCGATCACGATGATCCGCAGGAACAGGCCCGGACCGGTCTCGTCGGAGATGGGTGTGGCCAGGCTGACAAGCGTCTCGGTGGACATCTGCGGGGGCTCCTCGAACTGCTCGGTACCGCGGCCGGATCCGGTCTCGGTCGTCCAGGCCTCAGGTTAAACCGGCCTCACACCGGCGCCGCCCACCGGCCCCGGTGACGCGCCCGCCGCCCCGGCGCCCGCCAGCCCGGCGCCCACCGACCCAGCGCCCGCCGGCCCGAAACCCGCCCACCCCGTGCCGCCCCGCACCCGCCGCCCGCCGCCCGCCGGAAGGACCGCGCGTACGCTGACCCCTCGGGGACGAGTACGCAACCGCACACGTTGCACAGACAGTCGTTGCAGGCGAAGACCAGCGGGGGGCCGGCCAGCGGGCCGCGGCCGCCGTCGACCAGGAGGGTACTCAAACCATGACCGACACGACCGCGAAGACCCCGAGCCGTCGCCGCGAGCGCTTCCCCGGGATCTCCACCCGGGCCTGGGAGCACCCGGCGGACCGCTCGGCCCTGGTCGCGCTGCGCAGGCTCACCGGCTTCGACGACATCCTGAAGAAGCTGGCCGGCCTGGTCTCCGAGCGGGCGATCCGGCTGATGTTCCTGGCCACCGCCGTGAAGACCTCCGAGCGCCAGTTCCCGGAGCTCCACGACATGGTGCGCGACGCCGCCTACATACTCGACCTGGACCAGGTCCCCGACCTGTACGTCTCCCAGGACCCGACGGTCAACGCGTACTGCATCGGCATCGACACCCCGATCATCGTGATCACCAGCGGCCTGGTCGAGCTGCTGGACGAGGAGGAGCTGCGCTCGGTCATCGGCCACGAGGTCGGCCACGCGATGTCCGGCCACGCCGTCTACCGGACGATGCTGATGATCCTCACCAACATCGCCACCCGGATCGCCTGGGTGCCGCTGGGCAACCTGGCGATCACCGCGATCATCACCGCGCTCAAGGAGTGGTTCCGCAAGGCGGAGCTGTCCAGCGACCGGGCCGGCCTGCTCGCCGGGCAGGACCTCCAGGCCTCCATGCGGGCCCTGATGAAGCTGGCGGGCGGCCACAACCTGGCCGAGATGAACGTCGACGCCTTCCTGGAGCAGGCCGAGGAGTACGAGAAGGCCGGCGACCTGCGCGACGGCGTGCTCAAGGTGCTCCAGCTGCTGCCGCAGACCCACCCCTTCGCGGTGGTCCGGGTCGCCCAGCTGAAGAAGTGGGCGGAGAGCGACGACTACCGCTCGATCATGGCCGGCGCCTACCCGCGCCGCTCGGACGACCCGGACGCCTCGGTCACCGACCAGTGGAAGGCCGCCGCCGAGCACTACACGACCTCGGTCAAGGAGAGCAAGGACCCGCTGATGGGCCTGCTCCGGGACGTCGCCGGCGGCGCGGCGACCGTCGGCGGCAAGCTCCGCGACACCTTCACCGGCAACAGCGCCCGCAACGGCTCCTCGGGCAGCGGCTCCTCGGGTGCCGGCTCGTCCGGCACCGGTTCCTCGGGCAACGGCTCCTCGGGCAGCGACGGCAGCTGACCCCACCGCGAACGCGACGGCGGCCGGTGTCCCACCCGGGGCCCCGGCCGCCGCGCCGTTCCCGGCCCCCGCCCGGGCCTGCGCCCAGCCCCCGCCCGGTCCTGCGCGCCTCAGCCGCCCGCCGCCAGCACCCCGCACACCTGCCAGCCCGGCCGGGCGTGGTTGCCGGGGTCGACCGGCGTCGGCGGCGCGACGACCGTGCCCTGCGCGGTGGCCAGCACCGGCTGCAGGAAGCCCGCCGCCGAGGTGCCGCAGGGCTCCGGCCCGGCCTGCACCACCGAGTCCACCAGCCGCAGCTGGCCCGCGGCCAGGTCCACCCGGTCGAACTCGAAGGTCAGCTGCCGCCGCACGGTCTCCAGGGTGACCGGGGCTCCGGCCGGGGCCCCGGCCGGCTTCAGCGCGTAGACGAAGGTGTGGTCGGTGGTGATCTGCAATGTCCCGCTGTCCGCCTCGTCGATCCGCATCGCACCGGCCACCTTCACGGTGTTCGAGGCCAGTGCGACCTGCGCCGGGTCGAAGCGGACCATCCAGCCGGTCGCCGCGTGGTGCCGGTCGTCCACCGGCTGCGTCACGCTCGCGTCGAACTCCGCCTGCTCACCGGGCGTGACGAAGTCCCGCACCTCGGCGGTGGAGCCCTGGACCAGCACGGCCGGGGAGAACGAGGAGGCGACCAGGTAGCGCTGGACGGTGTCGAGTGCCTTGGCCACCTCGACCCGGCCGAAGTGCCCGGTGGCGGCCCCGGTCGGGGTGTTCAGCCCGAGCGCGCCGTCCCCGTACCCGGGTGCCAGCGCCGCGAACGGGTCCGTCCCGTCGGCGACCGGATGGACGGCCGAAGCCGGGGCCAACGCGACCAGGCTGACGGTCAGTTGACTGCCCTCGGGCCGCGCCGCGGTCCCTTTCGGCGAGGTCACCCCGAAGTACACCGCGGCCCCGAAGGCCAGCAGGATGAGGAGCAGCAGCACGAGCGCCTGGCGCGGCACGGTGCCCAGCGGGCCGAGCCGCACCCGCGGCCGGGTGGACTTGCCGAAGGAGCCCGACAGTCGCTCCCGGGCGGACAGTTCCCGGATCCGGGCAGCCCGGACGAACGATTCGTCGAAGACGACGGACCGGAATTCGTCCTCGTTGCCGGAACCGCCCTCGGGCGCACCCTCAGGAGGCTCTCGCGGGTCACCCACACCACCAGGGTAGGCGGACACCAGCGCCGCCACGAGGGTCCGGGCGTACATTCCCGGGAACGCTCCGTGACCACCGCCCCGGGGCGTGCGCCCGCGCCCGGGCGGACCGTGCCGACCCGCCGCCCACGCCGCCCCGCAGACCCGTACCGACCCACCGCCCGCGCCGCCCCGCAGACCCGCCGCCCCGCAGACCCGCAGACCCGCAGACCCGTGCCCGGGCTACCCGGTCGGCGCCGTGACCACCAGCGGGGGCTCCGCCGGGGCCTGCCCCGGGCCGACCCCCGCGCTGCTGCTGCCGGACTCGGGGCGTCTGGGCGTACCCGAGGAGCCGCCCACGCCCTGGTAGACCGCCGCGACCGCGACCGCCACCAGGCCCACGCCCATGATCACGGCGAGCACCCAGGCCACCGGCCGGTGCCAGCGCTGCTGGGCGACGTACCGCCCGCGGGCGCGCACCGGGTCGTAGCCGCGTCGCCACCGCCGCCGGGCCCTGCGGTCGCCCGCCCGGCCCGGCCCCGACCAGGGGTCGGGGTAGAGGTGGTCCGCGTCGAGTCCGCTCGGGTACGGGCGCAGCTCCAGCGGCAACCCGTCCCCGGCCGGGACGTCACGGCCCCAGCCCGGACCCGCGGTGTCCGGCTCGAACCGGGCCTCGGCGGCGGCGAGTTGCCGCTCCTTGGCAGTCGGCTCGTGCACGGCGGCGGACCGGACGAAGGCCTCATCGAGGACCACGGTGGCGAACTCGTCGTCCGCACCACCGTGGTCGGCGCCGTCGGGGTACGGGAAGCCCCCCACATCCTCAGCCACGGATTCAGCGTATTACCGGCCGGGCGTTTTGTCTGTGGCTCCCGGCAGTTGGTCCGTCACACGTGTGAAGGACCCCGCTCGCGCGCCGTTCAGCGGCCGTCCGCGGCGCCGCCGACGGTCTGCGTGCTCTCGCCGCGGACGTGCCCGTCACCAGTGACGATGTACTTGGTGCTGGTCAGCTCGGGCAGGCCCATGGGGCCGCGGGCGTGCAGCTTCTGGGTGGAGATGCCGATCTCGGCGCCGAAGCCGAATTCGCCGCCGTCGGTGAAGCGGGTGGAGGCGTTGACGGCCACCGTGGTGGAGTCCACCAGCCGGGTGAAGCGGCGGGCGGCGGCCTGCGAGGTGGTGACGATCGCCTCGGTGTGGCCGGAGGACCAGCGGCGGATGTGCGCGACGGCGGCGTCCAGCGAGGGCACCACGGCGGCGGCGAGGTCCAGCGAGAGGTACTCGGCGCCCCAGTCCTCGTCGGTGGCCGGCACCACGGTGGCCGGGCCGCCCTCGGCGGCCTTGAGCACCGCCTCGTCGCCGTGCACGGTCACCCCGGCCTCGGCGAGCGCCGCCAGCGCGAGCGGCAGGAAGGCCTCCGCGACGTCCTGGTGGACCAGCAGCGTCTCGGCCGCGTTGCAGACGCTGACCCGCTGCGCCTTGGAGTTCAGCAGGATGCCGACGGCCATCGCCAGGTCGGTCTCGGCGTCCACGTAGACGTGGCAGTTGCCGGTGCCGGTCTCGATCACCGGGACGGTCGAGCCCTCGACCACGGTGCGGATCAGCGAGGCGCCGCCGCGCGGGATCAGCACGTCCACGTAGCCGCGGGCGCGCATCAGCTCCTGCACCGAGTCCCGGCTCTCCCCCGGCACCAGCTGGACCGCGTCGGCGGGCAGCCCGGCCGCGGCGACGGCGTCGCGTACCACGGCGACCAGCGCGGTGTTGGAGCGGTAGGCGGAGGCGGAGCCGCGCAGCAGCACCGCGTTGCCGGACTTGAGGCAGAGCGCGGCGGCGTCCACGGTGACGTTCGGGCGGGCCTCGTAGATGATGCCGACCACGCCGAGCGGCACCCGGACCTGCCGCACGTCCAGGCCGTTGGGCAGGGTGTAGCCGCGCACCACCTCGCCGACCGGGTCGGGCAGGCCTGCCACGTCCCGCACGTCGGAGGCGATCGCGGCGATCCGCTCGTCGGTCAGGGTCAGCCGGTCGACCACCGACTCGGCCGTGCCGGCCGCCCGGGCCCGCTCCACGTCCTCGGCGTTGGCCGCGACGATCTCGGCGCTGCGGGCCACCAGCGCGTCCGCGATCGCCAGCAGCGTGGCGTCCTTCGCGGCGCGCGGCAGCGGGGCGAGTGCGGCGGCGGCCTCCCTGGCTCGGCGCGCTACGGCGAGGACAGGACTGTCGGCGGTGGCGAGATCGCTGGTCATGCTGCCAAGGGTAGCGACTGAACCGGCCCCGCCCGGGCGGTATTTCGCCCGATGAGACGCCGCCTCGACGGTCCCCGGCCCGACGGCCCCCGGCGCACGGCTCCCGCCCCGACCGGGCGGGCGCGGCTCAGTACGGGTGCACCCCGCCCAGGTGCGGCGGCGGATCGCCGAAACCCTCCGCCACCCGTTTGTGGTACGTCGCCCGGTCGACCACCTCCAGCCCGACGATCTCCCAGGGCGGCAGCTTGGCGGTGACCTTGTGCTCGCCCCACAGCCGCAGCGCGATGGCCGCCGCGTCGTGGAGGTCCCGGGCCTGCTCCCAGTAGCGGATCTCGGCGTGGTCGGCCGCGTAACGGGCGGTCAGGAAGAACGAGTGGTCGTGCGCCAGCTGCTCCAGCGAGGCGCGCAGCGAGGGCAACGGGGTGACCTGCCCGGCCACGCTCAGCACCACGTGCCACAGCCGGGCCTGCTCGGGCACGGTCGGCGGCTGGGCCGCCCGGTCGCGTTCGGGCCGCAGCCTGCGCACCCCGCCGGGCCTCTGCGACGGCGGACCGGCCGGCTCGGCGGGGCCGTCCCCGCGTCCGCCGTCGATGCTGGTCAGCCGCCGGCCCGCCGTCCCTGCGGTCAGCGCTGCCTCGCGCCTGCGTTCCACCGGCGGCCTCCTGTTCGGCGATGTCCTGTCGTCCCCACCGGCCCCGTCGGCCTCGGCCGACCGGGACGGCTGCGCCCCTCCTCGCCCGTGGCCGGGCCGCTCCCGGTACGGAGCGGCCCGCCGTCCGCGCTGCGCCGATCGGCCTGTGCCGGCCCGCCGGGCCGGTCAGTCGCGCAGAACGACCAGGTCGTCGCGGTGGACCACCTCGCGCTCGTACGCGGCGCCGAACTCCTGGGCCAGGTCGCGGGTGGACCGGCCGAGCAGGCGGGGCAACTCCCTCGCATCAAAGTTGACCAGTCCGCGAGCCACGATGTGGCCGTTTTCGGCAAGAAGGTCCACCGGATCACCCGCGGCGAACTCCCCGTCGACCCTGGTGACCCCGGCCGGCAGCAGCGAGGCGCCGCCGGAGACGACGGCCCGGACGGCGCCCTCGTCCAGGTGCAGCGACCCGCGCGGGCTGCTCGCGTGGGCCAGCCAGAGCATCCGGTCGGAGGTTCGGCTGCCGGTGCGCAGGAAGAGGGTTCCGGTGGGCCGGCCGGCCAGCGCGTCGGCGGCCTGGCTGGCGGCGGTGAGCACCACCGGGATGCCCGCGCCGGTGGCGATCCGGGCCGCCTCGACCTTGGTGACCATGCCGCCGGTGCCGACCCCGGCCTTGCCGGCGCTGCCGATCTCGATGCCGTCGAGGTCCCGCGGGCCGCGCACCTCGGCGATCCGGCTGGTGCCGGGGCGGGACGGGTCGCCGTCGTACAGGCCGTCCACGTCGGAGAGCAGCACCAGCAGGTCGGCCCGGACCAGGTGGGCGACGAGCGCGGCGAGCCGGTCGTTGTCGCCGAACTTGATTTCGGCGGTGGCGACGGTGTCGTTCTCGTTGACGATCGGCATCGCGCCCATCGCCAGCAGCTGGTCCAGGGTGCGGTAGGCGTTGCGGTAGTGGGCGCGCCGGCTGGCGTCCTCGGCGGTGAGCAGCACCTGGCCGACCCGGATGCCGTACCGGGCGAAGGAGGCGGTGTAGCGGGCGACGAGCAGGCCCTGGCCGACGCTGGCGGCGGCCTGCTGGCGGGCCAGGTCCTTGGGCCGCCGGTCCAGGCCGAGCGGGGCGAGCCCGGCGGCGATGGCGCCGGAGGAGACGAGCACGACCTCCGGTGCCTCGGGGCGGGCGCGCAGCTTGGCGAGCGCGTCCACCAGGGCGTCGACGCGGTCGGCGTCCAGGCCGCCGGTCGCCGTGGTCAGGGAGGAGGAGCCGACCTTGACGACGATCCGCCGCGCGGTCAGCACCTCCTCCCGCAGAGAGTCCTCACTCATCTCGCTGTACGCCCTTCCGGTGTGGTGCGGCTGGGCCCGGGCCCGGCCGTCACCCCCGAAATCTACGCGATCGGTGCAGGTCACCCGCAGGGTGTTTCACTGTCCGGACCCGGGCAGGTCACGGGCTCGCCACAGCCCGGCCGCCGATCCGGAGGCCTGGTATGGTCCCTGACCACAAGCCAGATCGGGGGACGGCTTCTTGCCCGCTGGACCCATGTCGTCATCGACCCTTCCTGTTCACGACGGGCGGCGCCGCACTGGGCAAAGGCCGGCAACGGTCGCGGCCGTGCGCCCAGGAGAAATGCGCACCATGCGTTCGTACACCACCAAGCTGACCGTCGCCGCGCTCGCGGCGGCCACCGCCCTGTCGCTCGCGGCCTGCGGGCCGGACAACGCGGACACTCCGGCCGGTACCGGCGGCGCCACCGGCGCTGCCCCGGCCCAGACCGGCGCGGCCCCGGGGGCCACCACCGCAGGCGCGGCCGGCGGTTCGACCGCGGCCCCGTCGGCCGCGGCGACCGGCGGCGCCACCGCGGGCGGTGCGGCGGCGGGCGGCGCCGCGACGGCCGGCGGGGCCGGTACGGCCGGCACCGCGGACGGCGGGGCCGGTGCCGGTGCCGGTGCGATCCCGGTGGCCGCGAGCAGTGTGAAGATCGGCCAGCCCGCCACCGTGGACTTCGCCGACAAGACCTCCAAGGTCGCCACCAAGCTGGAGATCACCGTCACCGGCGTCGAGGTCGGTTCGCTGCAGGACTTCACCGCCGCCAAGATCAACCTCGTCGGCCTGGAAGGCCGCACCCCGATGTACGTCAGCTACACCATCAAGAACCTCGGGGACGCCAGCCTCTCCTTCACCGCCCCGGACTCGAAGTTCGTGCTCTTCGACACCACCGGCAAAAAGGGCGTCAACGCCATGACCGCCGCGACCCCGCTGCCCAAGTGCACCAGCGCGAAGTTCCAGGGCGTGGCCAAGGGCACCGAGGTCAAGGGCTGCACCATCATCACCACCACCGGGAACACCCCGGCCGCAGTCGGCTACACCGACCTGACGGACCTGCTGAAGCTCCAGGCCTCCTGGACCAAGTGACGTCCCGTCACCGCTGAACACGCGGACGGCCCCCGCCACCTCGACAGGTGGCGGGGGCCGTCCGCGTGAAGCGCTCAGCGCGCTCAGTAGTCCTCGTCGTCGTCGCCCTCGATGGCGGCCTGGCGGCCGCTGGAAAGCGCCTCGAAGGCGAGGAACTCGGCCTCGGCCGCGTCCCGGCCCTTCTGCTTCTCGCGGCGGCGGTCGACCGCCGGGCGCTGGGTCTCCATGCGGTGGTCCTCGCCGCGGCGGCCGAGCATCTCGGCGCCGGCGGCCATGGTCGGCTCCCAGTCGAAGACGACGGCGTTCTCGTCCGGGCCGATGATGACGGTGTCGCCCTCGTGCGCCCCGACCTTCCAGAGCTTGTCCTCGACGCCGAGGCGGGCCAGCCGGTCGGCGAGGTAGCCGACGGCCTCGTCGTTGCTGAAGTCGGTCTGGCGGACCCAGCGCTCCGGCTTGACGCCGCGGATGCGGTAGGCGCCGTCCTCCTCGGTGATGGTGAAGCCCGCGTCGTCGACGGCCGTGGGCCGCAGCACGATCCGGGTGGACTCCTCGGCCGGCTTGGCGGCGCGCGCCTCGGCGACGATCCCGGCCAGCGCGAAGCTCAACTCGCGCAGGCCCTTGCGGGAGGCGGCGGAGACCTCGAACACCCGGTAGCCGCGCTCCTCCAGGGAGGCGCGGGTCAGGTCGGCGATGTCCTGGCCGTCCGGGACGTCGACCTTGTTGAGCGCGACCAGACGCGGGCGGTCTTCCAGGCCGCCGTACTCGGCGAGCTCGGCCTCGATGGTCTCCAGGTCGCTCAGCGGGTCACGGCCGGGCTCCAGGGTGGCGCAGTCCAGCACGTGCACGAGCACCGAGCAGCGCTCCACGTGCCGCAGGAACTCCAGGCCCAGGCCGCGGCCCTGGCTGGCGCCCGGGATCAGGCCGGGCACGTCGGCGATGGTGTAGACGGTGTCGCCCGCGGTGACCACGCCGAGGTTGGGGATCAGGGTGGTGAACGGGTAGTCGGCGATCTTCGGCTTGGCTGCGGAGAGCACCGAGATCAGCGAGGACTTGCCGGCGCTCGGGTAGCCCACCAGGGCCACGTCGGCGACGGACTTGAGCTCCATGACGATGTCACGGGCCTCGCCGGGCTCGCCGAGCAGCGCGAAGCCGGGCGCCTTGCGGCGGGCCGAGGCCAGCGCGGCGTTGCCGAGGCCGCCGCGGCCGCCCTGGGCGGCGACGAAGCTGGTGCCGTGCCCGACCAGGTCGGCCAGCACGTTGCCCTTGCGGTCCAGCACCACGGTGCCGTCCGGCACCAGCAGGACGAGGTCCTCGCCGTCCGCACCGGTGCGGTGGCCGCCGGCGCCCGGCTTGCCGTTGGTGGCCTTGCGCTTGGGCGAGTGGTGGTACTCGAGAAGGGTGGTGACCTGCGAGTCCACGGTGAGGATGACGCTGCCGCCCTCACCGCCGTTGCCGCCGTCCGGCCCGCCGAGCGGCTTGAACTTCTCGCGGTGCACGGAGGCGCAGCCGTGGCCCCCGTTACCCGCGGCGACATGAAGTTCGACGCGGTCCACGAAGGTGGTCATGGGTGTGCCTCCAGTGCGCGAGAGTCTGCTTGCTACCTGCGTAAAGCGCGAAGGGTGGACCGGAGAATTCCGGCCCACCCTTCACTGTGAGTCTTCTCAGACCCGGTGAGCCCGCCCGGACCCGGTGGGTCCGCTCAGACTCGGGAGTCCGCGGGGACTCAGGCCTCGACGGCCACGATGTTGACGACCTTGCGGCCGCGACGGTTGCCGAACTGAACCGCACCGGCGGTCAGCGCGAACAGCGTGTCGTCGCCACCGCGACCGACACCGGCACCCGGGTGGAAGTGGGTGCCGCGCTGGCGGACGAGGATCTCGCCGGCCGAGACGACCTGGCCACCGAAGCGCTTGACGCCGAGGCGCTGGGCGTTCGAGTCACGGCCGTTACGAGTAGAGCTTGCGCCCTTCTTGTGTGCCATTTTTCGCTATCCCCTTACTTGCTGACCGAGTCGATGCTGGTGATGCGCACCGCGGTGTGCTGCTGACGGTGACCCTGACGGCGGCGGTAGCCGGTCTTGTTCTTGTAACGCAGGATGACGATCTTGTCACCCTTGGTCTGGTCGACCACCTCGGCGTGAGCCTTCACGCCGGCCAGGACCCACGGGTCGGAGGTGACAGCGTCACCGTCGACGACGAGGATGGTCGAGAGCTCGACCGAGTCACCCGGCTTGGCCTCGATACGGTCGATCTCCAGCACGTCGCCCACGGCGACCTTGTGCTGGCGGCCGCCTGCGCGAACGATCGCGTACATGCGGTACCTGCTTTCCTTGCTCGGTCGGAACCCCCGACGCCAGCCACCTGGGTACGGACACAGGAGCCTCTCCCCGGCCCTCCGCGCGAACGCGGCGACCTCGGAAGGTGATGTGCTCGGGAGCATGGCGTAGACACGCCGATGGTCAAGAATACGGACCGGCCGCCCGGGGGGCAAACCGGCCCGTACGACCCGGGGCGGAATCGCTCCCGCCCCGGGCGTGGGCACTACTCGGCCGCCGTATCACCCTCGGCGGCCGCGGCCTTCTTGGCCGCCGCGCTCGTCCGCTTGGTCGCGGTCTTGCGGGCGGTGGTCTTCTTGGCCGCCGTGGTGGTCTTCTTGGCGGCGGTCTTCTTCGCGGCGGTCTTGCGGGCGGCCCGCTTCTTCGGCGCCGGCGCCTCCTCGGCCGGAGCCTCGGCAGCGGCCTCGGGGGCCTCGGGGGCCTCGGGGGCCTCGGCGGCCTCCGGAGCCTCGGCGACGACCGCGGCCTCCACGACCGGCTCGCCCGGCGCCTCGACGGCGGCCTCGGCAGCGGCTTCCGCGACCGCCGGGGCGGCGGCCTCCAGGGCCGCCTCCAGCGCCGCCTCGGCCTTGGCCTGGAGCACCACGATCTCGGCGGAGTCCGGGGAACCCGCCGGAGCGGTCGCCTTGCGCACCGCGCGACGACGCGGACGGCCCGCCGGAGCGGCGGCCGGGGCCTCGGCCACGGGAGCCTCGACGACCGGGGCCTGCGCGGCCGCCTCGGCCGGAGCCTCGACGCCCGGGACCTCCAGGGCCAGCTGGCCCTCGATCTCCTCGCGCACCGGCTCGGCCGGCTCGGCGACGGCCTCCACCGGCTCGGCCACGACGGCCACCGCGGCCTCGACGGCCTGCGGCTCCTCGTGGCCCGCACCGCCCTTGCCCCGGCGACGGCGCTTGCCGCCGACGGCCTCGCCCGCCGCCACGGGGGCGTGGACGTGGGCGCTCGGCTGCTCCATGTGAACGATCACGCCACGGCCGTTGCAGTGCACGCACGGCTCGGAGAAGGACTCCAGCAGGCCCTGGCCGACCCGCTTGCGGGTCATCTGGACCAGGCCCAGCGAGGTGACCTCGGCCACCTGGTGCTTGGTCCGGTCCCGGCCCAGGCACTCCAGCAGGCGGCGCAGCACCAGGTCGCGGTTGGACTCCAGCACCATGTCGATGAAGTCGATCACGATGATGCCGCCGAGGTCGCGCAGCCGCAGCTGGCGCACGATCTCCTCGGCCGCCTCGATGTTGTTCCGGGTGACCGTCTCCTCCAGGTTGCCGCCCTGGCCGACGAACTTCCCGGTGTTGACGTCGATGACGACCATCGCCTCGGTGCGGTCGATCACCAGCGAACCGCCGCTGGGCAGCCAGACCTTGCGGTCCAGCGCCTTCATCAGCTGCTCGTCGATCCGGTAGGTGGCGAACACGTCCACCTCGGAGGTCCACCGCTGGAGCCGCTCGGCAAGGTCCGGGGCCACGTTGGAGACGTACTCGTGGATGGTCTTCCACGCCTCGTCGCCGGAGACGATGACCTTGCTGAAGTCCTCGTTGAAGATGTCGCGCACGACCCGGACGGTCATGTCCGGCTCGCCGTACAGCAGCGCCGGGGCGTTGCCGGTCGCGGCCTTCTTCTGGATGTCCTCCCACTGCTGCTGGAGGCGCTGGACGTCGCGGGTCAGCTCCTCCTCGGAGGCGCCCTCGGCCGCGGTGCGCACGATGACGCCCGCGTCGTCCGGGACGATCTTCTTGAGGATCTGCTTCAGGCGGGCGCGCTCGTTCTCGGGGAGCTTGCGCGAGATGCCGGTCATCGAGCCCTCGGGCACGTACACCAGGTAGCGGCCGGGCAGCGAGATCTGGCTGGTCAGGCGGGCGCCCTTGTGGCCGATCGGGTCCTTGGAGACCTGCACCAGCACGGACTGGCCGGACTTCAGCACCGACTCGATCCGGCGCGGGCCGCCGTGGCCGCCCAGCGCGCCGAAGTTGACCTCGCCGGCGTACAGCACCGCGTTGCGGCCCTTGCCGATGTCGACGAAGGCGGCCTCCATCGACGGCAGCACGTTCTGGACCTTGCCCAGGTAGACGTTGCCGACGTACGAGGTGGCCTGCTCCTTGTTGACGTAGTGCTCGACCAGCACGCCGTCCTCGAGGACGCCGATCTGGGTCCGCTGGCCGCTCTGGCGCACCACCATGACGCGCTCGACCGACTCGCGGCGGGCCAGGAACTCGGCCTCGGTGATGATCGGCACCCGGCGGCGGCCCAGCTCGCGGCCCTCGCGGCGGCGCTGCTTCTTGGCCTCCAGACGGGTCGAGCCCTTGATGGACTGCACCTCGTCCGGGTCGAAGGACGGCTCGGTGGAGCGGCGGCGCGGCTCGCGCACCTTCACCACCGTGCGGACGCCGTCCTCGGTGGTCTCGGCGGTCTCGACGGCGTCGGCCTCACCGCTGCGGCGGCGACGGCGGCGGCGACGGCGCGACGAGGACAGGCCGGTGGCCAGGTCGTCGTCCTCCTCGCCCTCCTCCTCGGCGACGGCCTCGGCCGGCTCCTCGGCGGCGGGCTGCTCGGTCTCGACGGCCTCGAAGTCCTCGGCCTCACCGCGGCGACGGCGGCGACCGCCCCGGCGGCGACGGCGCGACGGACGGCCGTCCTCCCACTCGTCCTCGGTCTCCGGACCGGCGGCGGGGGCCTCCACGGCGGGCGTCTCGACGACCGGGGCCTCGACGACGGGCGCCGCGACCGGCGCCTTCGCTGGGGCCTTCGCCGGTGCCTTCGCCGGAGCCTGGGCGGCGGCCTTGCGACGGGTCGGCTCGACCCGGGTGCGGACCCGGCGGCGACGGCCGACACCGCTGTACTCGAACTCGTCGTCCTCCGCGCGCCCGGCCACGGCCGGGGCCTCGGCCGGAGCCTGGGCGGCGGCGGGAGCCTGGGCGGCGGCGGGAGCCTGGGCGACGGCGGGCTGCTCCGGCGCGGACGGCGCGACGAAGGGGGCCGGCTCCTGGAACACCGGGGCCTGGAAGACCGCGGTGGCCGGGCGGACGGCGCGGCGGCGCACCCGGTGGTGCGGCTCGGCCTCGGCGGCCGGGGCGGCAGCGGCGGGCTGGGCCGCCGGCTCAGCGGCGGGGGCCTCGACGGCCTCCTCCTCGGGCTCCTCGGCCTGCGGCTCCTCGGCGGCGGGCTCCTCGACCGGCGCCTCGACGACCGGCGCGGCCTCGACCACGCGACGGCGGCGGGTGCGGCGGGCCGGAGCGGCGGGGGCCTCCTCGGCCGCCGGCTCGGCGGCCGGAGCCTCCACGGCGGGGGTCTCGACGACCGGGGCCTCGACGGCGGACGCCTCGGCCTCGGCGGCGGGGGCACCGGCGGGCGCCTCGGCGCGCTTGCGGGTACGGCGGGCCCGGGCGGGCTTCTCGGCCGTCTCGGCCGTCTCCGCCTTCTCGGCCTTGGCGCTCTTGACGGCCTTCTCGGTCTTCGCGGCCCTGGCAGCCTTCGGAGCCTTCGCGGTGGCCTCGGCCACCGGGGCCTCGGCGGCCTCCGGCGCGGTCACCACGATCGCGGTGGCCTCCGGCGCCCCGGCCGGGGCCTCGGCGCGCTTGCGGGTCCGACGGGCCCGGACCGGCTTCTCGGCGACCGGCTCGGCCGCCGCCTCGGCGGCCGGAGCCGCAGCGGTCACGGCCGCAGGCGCGTCGGCCGGCAGGACCGTCTCGGCCGCCTCGGTGGCCGCACCCTGCGGGGCGCCCGCCGGGCGGGACACCGCCCGGCGACGACGGCGCGGCGGCGCGGCGGACGCGCCCTCGCCACCGGTCGCGGCGGTTTCGTTCTGTTCCGTGGCCGCAGTCTGCTGCGGATCGGTGTTATCGAGCATGCGGGTGGATCTCCCGTCAGGCCCCCGGGCTCCGCATCCGGGCACGGCACGGCACCGCTGGGCGGTCGGCATCGCGACGATGCCGGGACCGGACCCTTTGACGGTGCCGCCGCGCGGACGCGAGGCCGCACAGGGGCTCGTAGTCTCGCTCGGCGCCCCGCGCTCGGCGGGGTGTCGAAAGTCTTCTGGTCTGACCAGTCTTCTGAGGTTTTCCCAAGCTGCGCCTTCCCCCAACCCCGGGTGGCTCCCGGACGGGGTCCCGGACCGGCCGACCTTCGCGGTCGGCAGGCCCCGGGGTGGCAGGCCTGTGCTGCGACGACGCTCGCTCCCCTGGGGAGCCGCGGGAACCCTGGAGGACCGTCGGGCCCAGTGAGGCACTGGGCCCGGCCTCCCCCCGCTAGGCGGACGCGGTAGCGTGCGGCCCTGCGGCCGGCTCCGAGCCGATCGGGGCCGCGGCGCGGTCGAGCGCCAGCGGGTCGGTCACCGTGCCGGCCTCCTCGTCGAGCGGCCCCTGCGCCAGCCTGGTCACCTCTGCGGGGACCGGCGGCGCCAGGTCGGCCGTCACACGGAGACCGGACAATACGTCGTCGGGTCGTACGGCGGGTGTGGCGTGTCGTACTACCAGGCGCAGTATCGCACAGGGACGGCCGGTCCGAACATCGCGGCCGGTTTCGACCCCGGCGTCCGTACCGCCCTCGACCTGCGCCGGGGCGGCTTCCAGCGCCGCCACCGCGCCCCGCGCGTCGAAGACCCGCAGGCCGTTCTTGGTGCGGCGCTCCACCTCGACCCGCTCGGCGGCGAGGAAACGCGCGACCGCCTCGGCGGCCACGTCGGGCTCGACGCCGTCCAGCCGGACCAGCCACTCGGAGGCCTCCAGGCGCTCCACGAAGTTCGGCGTCCGCACCTCGACCGCGTCGATCACGTCCAGGCCGGTCGGCAGCGACTCGTCCAGCTGCGCCCGCAGTTGCTCGGGGTCGCGGACCGCGGCCAGGCCGATCTCCAGGTACTCCGCCTCGCTCGCCACCCCGGTCGGGGCCGCGTTGGCGTAGGAGACCTTCGGGTGCGGGGTGAAGCCGGCCGAGTAGGCCATCGGAACGGCGGACCGGCGCAGGGCGCGCTCGAAGGCGCGCTGGAAGTCGCGGTGGCTGGTGAAGCGGAGCCGGCCGCGCTTGGTGTAGCGGAGGCGAATCCGCTGCACCGTCGGTGCGGGCGGCGGACCGTCGGGCGTACGGCGTGCCAGGGTTGCTCAGTCCTTCGTCACTCTGTCCCGGTCCGGGGCACTGCACCGGACTTCTGTCACCAGTAAGGGTACGCGCCCCGCCCGCCCCCCTTCCCCGCCGGTCCGGACCCCTTCGCCCCGCCCGCGCCCGAAAGGGCAGCCGCCCGGCGGGCCCGCACGACCGCAGGGCTCGGCGGCATCTCATCCAACGACAGCGACGTCAGTAATATCATCCGTTTATCAATCGGCCATGCACGGCGCTCCACCGGCACGGAAGGGAATCACCCCGACATGGAATGCGCAATACCCATCCCCATTCCTCTTGCGACTGTGCGAATAACGCCGTGATCAAAAGTCCCGCGACCCTCCAGAAAAGCACCATCGCCATCACCGCGATCACGGCGATCGCGGCGATCCTCAGATTGTGGCGTTTTCCGGATCTGCCCGGCGGCCTCAACCAGGACGAGGCCGGCGCCGGATACGAGACGTTCTCGCTCCTGACCCACGGCACGGACCGCTGGGGCAATCCCTGGCCGGTCTACTTTCCCAGCTGGGGCTCCGGACAGAACGTGCTGCTCTCCTACCTGAGCGTGCCGGTCGTCGGGCTGTTCGGCCTGAGCGTCTTCTCCGTACGGCTCGTTCCGGTACTCCTGGGCATCGGCGCCGTCCCGCTGCTGTACGTCGCCCTGCGGCGCTTCGCGGACCTCCCCGCGGCCCTGATCGGGGCGGGACTCCTCGCCGTCACCCCGTGGCACGTCACCGCGTCACGGTGGGCACTGGAGTCGAACATCCTGCCGTTCTTCCTGCTCGCCGGAGTGACCACCCTGGGGTACGCGTACACCTCGTCGCGCCCCCGGACACTGATCCCCTTCTCCCTGGTGTTCCTGGCGCTCGCGCTGTACGCCTACGGGGTGGCGGTGATCGTGGTGCCGGTGATCGTGGGGCTCTATCTGTGCGCCCGGTACCGCACGGTGCTGAAGCACCCGGTCCCGGCCGGGCTGAGCGTGCTGGGATTCCTGATCGTCGGCGGGCCGCTGCTGCTGTTCATCCTGGTCAACAACGTCCTGCACCGCTCCCCTCAGTTCATATCCAGCCTGCCGTTCAGCGTGCCGAAATTCCCGTCGTCACGGCTCGACCAGATCACCAACGGCCAGGACCTGGCCGAGCTCAACACCCATTTCGTGACCAGCGGCTTCGACGACGGCTACCTGTGGACCGTCCCCAACGGCTTCCTGGCACTGGGCGTGATCGGAATTCCGCTGGCCGCGCTCGGCGTCCACTTCGCGGCCCGCACCCGCTCCCCCGAAACGAACCTGTTCACGTTCTGGCTGGTGGGCGCGGTCATCCTGCTGTTCGTGGTGCCGGCCAACGGCAACCGGGCCAACGCCCTGTTCGTCCCCCTCATCGCCCTCACCGCGATCGGCGTCAGCGGGCTCTACCGCTCGATGACCGACCGCAGGACCGGACGGGCCGTCGTCGCCGTCATCATGGCCACCGCCGTCGGCTACGCCACGCTGTTCTTCCACGACTACACGACCCGCCACCCGGAGCAGATCGCCCGGGCCTTCGGGGAGGGTTTCGACGACGCGCTGAAGTCGGCCGACGGGGCGCGGCACCCGGACGAACCGGTGTACGTCTCCGACCGTTTTCCGCTCAACTACATGGAAACCCTGTTCTTCCTGAAAGCGGATCCGAAGGACTTCCAGGCGAACAGCGAGGTCAAAACCGTCGACGGAGTGTTCCAGGTGCGCAATTACCGGCACTACTACTTCTCCAACAACGAGGCGTCGCTGGATTCCGCACCCAGCTACGTCGCGGTACTGCGCGGCGACGAACAGCGCAGCTGCGCCCGGACCGAGACACTGACCCGGCATGAACAGTGGACCGTCGCCCGCTGCGTGACCCGCTGACCCTCCGGCCGCAGAACCAGTGGAGCCCTCCCCGAAAAACCCGGGAAGGGCTCCACACGTCGCTCCGGGCGACGGGTTACTTCTGCTGGTCGGCGCCGCCGACGACCGTCAACGGCAGCAACTTCTTACCGGTCGGGCCGATCTGGATCTGGGTGTCCATCTGGGGCTAAATGGAGGCCACTCCACAACCGTCGAGGGGATCACCGACATGGCGAAGCGCGCCCGTACGGCCCGTGCCGCGCAGCAGAAGGCGTACACGGTCGAGACCGAATGGACCGCCGCGGATCTGGCGCTGCTGGAACAGCTGACGAGAGCCGAGGCCGCCCTTCCGGCGGACGCACCCCGGGCGCTGCTCTCGGTCCGGCTGTCCGTACTGACGGAGGACACCACCTCCCCCGTCCGCCAGGAGCTCGACCTCCGCCGCGAGGCTGAACCGGGGGTGCCGCGTGGTCGGCGTCGCCAGCGACCTGAACGTGTCCGCCACAAAGGTGCCCCCGTGGAAGCGGAAGCAGCTGGGTGAATGGCTGAACAACCGGGCACCGGAGTTCGACGTACTGCTGTTCTGGAAGCTCGACCGGTTCATCCGCCGGCTGTCCGACCTGAACACGATGATCGACTGGGCGTTGAAGTACGGGAAGAACCTGGTCTCCAAGCACGACTCGATCGACCTGACCACGGTCGTCGGCAAGATCCTGGTGACGCTGATCGGCGGCATCGCGGAGATCGAGGCCACCAACACGAGCACGCGCGTCGCGAGCCTCTGGGACTACGCGAAGACCCAGTCCGCCTGGCTGGTCGGCAAGCCGGCCTTCGGATACACCACGGACGAGGACGAGAACGGGAACGTCGTCCTTGTCATCGAGGCCGACGCGTACAAGGCCCTGCACTGGTGCCGCCGGATGGCCCGTCGAGGCGTCTCCGCCACCCGCATGGTCAAGCTGTTGAAGCGGGCGGGCCTCGCCAGCGACGGCCTCACAGCCACGACCCTCCTGCGTCAGCTCCGCAACCCCGCCTTGATGGGCTACCGGGTGGAAGAGGAGAAGAAGGGGGGCGCTCGCCGGTCCAAGCTCGTCCTGGACAAGGCCGGGAAGCCCATCAGGGTCGCGGAGGCCGTCTTCGCCGACGAGGAGTTCAACGAGCTCCAAGCGGATCTCGACAAGCGCAGCAAGAACCAGCCGCAGCGCAGGCCCGGTGGTGCCACGAAGTTCCTCGGGGTCTTCTTCTGCGTCGACTGCGGGACGAACATGCTGGAGCAGCGGAACCGCGTCAAGGATCGGGTGTACGAGTACCTGCGGTGCCAGGGCTGCAAGGGCGGAGGCCTGGGCGCCCCCAACCCCGACGTGATCAACGCCAAGCTCGTCCTCGACGTGCTGTCGGTCCTCGGCGACGAGCCCGTACAGGTCCGCGAGTACGCACGCGGCGCGGAGGCACGCGCCCAGGTGGCGCAGCTTGAGGAGTCCATCGCCTACTACATGAAGGAGCTGGAGCCCGGCGGCCGGTACGCCAAGACCCGGTTCACGCGCGAGCAGGCGGAGGAGACGCTGGACAAGCTGATCACCGAACTCGGGGAGATCGATCCCGAGACCACCGAAGACCGGTGGGTGAACGTGGCCAACGGGAAGACGTTCCGACAGCAGTGGGAGGACGGCGGCACCGAGGCCATGGCCGCGGACCTGCTGCGGGTGGGCATCCGCTGTGAAGTCACCCGAACCAAGGTCAAGGGTCAGCGGGCTCCCGCGATCAAGCTGCGGCTCATGATCCCCAAGGACTACCGCGACCGGCTGATCGTCAAGGAGGACGACTTCGCGAGCAAGCTCTGACGAGCGGCCGACCATGCGGAAGCCCCCGGTCATCGAGGCCGGGGGCTGTCATCACTCAGTGCTTGGCGGGGTCGTACGGCTCTTCGTGGCCCTCGTCGTCCACGATGACGATCTCACTCTCGATGATCGGGGCCAGGAGCACCTTCTGCCGTAACGGGACCGGCCCTGCCACCCGAGGCTCGGCCGACGGTCGGAGAGCAGCGCGCTGGGCTGTCACGCTCTCCCCCGGTCTCGATCCGCCACCTTCGCCTCTTCACGGGCGACTTCCCTGTTGGTGGCGAGGTCTTCGGCGATGCCGGCCGCGATCAGCACTTCGGCCGGGGAGTGCCTGGCCCCGACGAAGCGCCAGGCACCTTCGGTCACCGTCTCGCTGTCCCAGCCGCCGTACAGGCCCTGGGCGTGTTCCGCACGAGCCGCCCTGAGCTCCCCATATGTAGTGGAGTAAGCCCGCGTCTTGGTGAGGCAGTGCCCCCGGAAGCCGAGCATGTGGGCCCAGGCGCGAAGGCGCAGGTGTTGCAGTTCGGGCAGGCCGCCGAGGCGCCAGGCGGTGGCGATGAGCGCGCGGACGTGCGGGCTGACCCGCAGTGCCTGTATCTCCGCCAGGGAATCGATGCGGCGGTCGACAGCGCCCGCAGCTTCCACGCTCTTGCTCGTGTACTTGGCTACGTAGGCGGCCACGGCGTCGTCCGTGATGCGTCCACCGTCCCCGTTGGTGAGCCGGTGCGCGTCCAGCTGAGTGCCGAAGCTGAGCCGTCCGCCGCAGTAGGCCGCCGAGTCGGGGCACGGGAGCGCCACGGCGGCAGCCGCCGAGCGGACGGTACCCAGGAGAAGCTCCCCCGTCGCCCAGGCAGGAGGCGGGGCAGTAGGGCCATCGGGACCGTCGAGTCTGACGACGGCGTGGAAGTGGACGGCGCCACGCTTCTGGTACTCGGCGACCTTGGCCGCGGAGACCCGGACCAGGGTGCGTATCTCTGACCGGCCGACGCCCGCCCGGGCGGCGAGGTGGTGGTGGAGGTTGTCGCGGAAGGCCTTCCACAGCGCCGGGGCCATGGCGTTCCAGAGGATGTGGCCGGGGTAGTCGTAGCAGTCCGCACAGAGCGGCTGCCCGACGAGCGGGTCAGCGTCCGGGTGGGTTCGGCCGCAGCCGTGCCGGCCGCCGTGTTCGCAGCGCCGGCGGCGGGCAGGGTGGCAAGCACCCGCTCGGTGGACCGGGCCGAAGGAGGGGGCGGTCAGGGTGACGAACAACCGCGGGTGCGTCCGCACCGTCTCCGGGACGCCTTTGCCGCCGATGAGGCCGGAGCGGACCAGGTGGAAGGTGTCGCCGCTGTGCTCACGGGAGCAGGGCGCGCAGCGGGAGGCCCGGCGGTTGCGGCAGCGGACAGCGAGCCGGCCGCCGGGTTCGGTGGCGGTCGTGAAGTGCCGGAGCACTTCACCGGTCTCCGCGTCGAGGGTTGTGGTGTGCCCGGAGAGGTACACCGGTTCGGCGCAGCCACCGGTGGCGCGGATCTGCTCCAGCCAACGGTTCAGGTCCGGCAGCTCGCCGATTCGGACGAAGTCACGCTCCACCGGCGGCAGTTGGCGCAGCCGCGCCTCCCGGTCGAGGAAGGCGCGGCGTGCGGCGGGGTCGGTGTACGGGTTGGTGGTGGCGGTCATGGTGGGTGTCTCCAGGGCCAGGGTTCGCCGGGCCCCGGCCGGGCCAGGCAGGCGGTGGCGCGGCCGGGGATGGCGTTGGGGTGGGCGGGCCGGGTGGTTGGTCGGGTTGGCACGGTGATCACGCCTCTCAGGTGGTGTGGGTGAGTCCTTGGACGATCCAGGTCACGGCGTAGACGACGGGGTCGGCCCACCCGATGCGGTCGAGGTAGACACCGAGGACGCCGGTCAGGACGACGTGCCAGACCTTGAGTTCGCCGGAGCGGACCAGGAGGAAGGTGACGAGGGCCAGGACGGCGGTCAGGATGAGGGTGGCGCCCATCAGAGGTAGACCCCTTCGCTCGACTCGTCCGGCACGTGGAGGCCGGGCCAGGCCGGCGCCAGCCGGGCGTACTTCCTGGCAGCGCGACGCGCCTGTTCAGGGGTGACGTGGACGGACCGGGCCCGCGCCCATCGGCCGCCGGCGTCCGCCGCGATGGCGACGCCCTGCTCGGCAACAGTGATCTGCTGAGCTGCGACCAAGGCGTCCTTGTCGAGGTCGCCGAGCGCCATCTCCGCCGTCCCGGCATCGTTCACCCGGTGGCAGACCCGACCGGCCAACTGCGCTCGCAGGGCGGTCACCCCGGGCCCGAGGTCCGAGCCGACCCGTTGCCCCGCGATCACCAGGTGGACACCCAGGGCCGCGCCGAGCTGGGCAAGCCTGAGCAGGTTGGTGGAGATCTCCCCCACCTCCGCCTTGTCCTCCCTGGTCGCCGCCAGGTACAGCTCCGCGACCTCGTCCACGATGAGCACGACGGGCACCTTGCGGAGCTTCGCCGGGAGGTCCCAGATCGACCGGGCCCCGACCGAGCGGCACAGCTGCATCCGCGCTTCAGCCTCCGCGACCAACTCCGTGAGCAGGTGCGCGGCTTCGGCCCGGGTGGCCGCCAGCGCCGACAGCCGGTCCTCGAACAGGGACAGCTCCATGCCGCCCTTGAGGTCGATGCCGAACAGAGCGACGCGTTGCGGGGCGAGTTCCTTCACCAGCGCGGCGATGAGAGTGGACTTCCCGGAACGGGTCGCACCGACGATCAGCCAGTGCGGCGCCCGTCGCAGGTCGATCGTCCAGGCCCGGCCGTCCTCCAGCAGGCCGACCACCGCCCGCAGCAGCCGCTCCTTCAGCCGGTACGGCAGCACCGGCGCACGGAGCGGGTCCCAGGCCAGAGCGGACAGGGTGACGAATCCGCGTCCTTCGGACAGCAACCGAACCGCGTGGACCCGCCACGCGTGCGCGAAGGCTTCCACGGCGACGGTGAAGTGTTCGGGCACCTGCCCGGGATGGAGCCGCACCACCACGTCCAGGCCGCCGTGCCGCAGCTTCGGTACGCCCAGGCGGGGCGGGGCCGGCCGCAGCGGATCACCGCGGACGACCGTGTCCCCGATCAGCGCACGCCCGGGACGTTTCGCCACGGCGAGGCCGAGGTTCGTGGTCAGCCGCCGCCACGTCACCCGCACCCGCACGGCACTCACCGGGTAGCCGAGCAGGCACCACCAGAGATAGGGGTAGTTGCGCCGCACCGACGGGGCGATGCTGAGCCCGATGAGCACCGTCGCCAGCATCGCGACCCAGAGCAACTGAAGGACGATCACGGCCGTCCCCCGTTCTCCAGCACCGCGTTGTGCGCCTCGACCTCCAGGTCGCGGGCCTGACCCACGGTCTTGGTGGCGACGGCGGCGATGTGGTCGAAGAGCTGGGCCCCCTCGTCGTCCCGACCGAACGGGTCGACCTCTTCCGCCAGGTCCCCAAGCTCCCTCAGCAGGCCGCGCAGCCTCACGCGCGTCGCGCTGCTCATCAGGCGTCGCCGCCCTTGCGCGAGGCCGCCGGAGCAACGGCCGGAACGGGCGTGATGGCGTCGGCCCGGAAGGACAGGCCGTGTCGGTCCCCCATCGCCCACGAGAAGGCGGTCAAGCCGGTGACGTGCACCCGCACGCCCTCGACCACGCCGACCGGCTCACCGGACACGCTGATCTCGATGATCGAGGCCCGCCGGCCGTCCTGCCGGACCGCGACACCGACCGTGTAGACGGTCTGGCCGTCCCGGTCCTTCCTCAACTCCCCGGTCTCACGGTTCGCCACCCGCGCCTCGGGGGCAACGATGCAGGTCATCGTGCCGAGCCGGGTTCCGTCAACGGGAATGGACTGCATGAGCGCACACTCCTCTGGCACCAAGGCCGCATGACGTCAGTCGTCAAACGTACTTACCTTTGGCGCCTTGACGATGCACACCCCGACGCAAGCAATTCATGCTTACGTTTAACGGCTAGCAACTGACGACAGACATAGAGACGCCGCCCGACCAGGGCAAACGACCACAGACGAACCCTCGAAAACGACACGGCACACGCGAAGCGGGCCCCTCCCCCGGCGCCCGCACCAAGGGGTCAACACCATGGCGATCATCCGGAACGAGGCACTGCATAAGCAGGTCGCAGCTGCGATGCGACAGTCGATCGCCAACGGCGAGTGGCCCCCCGGCACCCAGCTGCCCACCGAGACCGACCTCGCCGAGACCTACGGAGTCTCCCGACCAACCGTCAGGCTCGCCGTCGCCGCCCTCCGCAGCGAGGGACAGCTGGACGTGAAGCAAGGCCGCGGCACCTTCGTCCGCGCCGCCGTCCACGGCCCGAGTGCCAGTCTCGATCGGACCATCGCCGCCCAGGGCGACACCTTCTCGACGCCCATCGACGCCTGGTTCGACCACGCCGAAGAACCCACGGTCTACCGCACCCGCACCGACGCCATCACCGCACCGCTGCTGGAGATGGACCACGACGAGCTGATGCTCGGCTGCGACCGCCTCCTCACCGCCCCATCCGGCGACAGCCGCGCCCTCCACCGCCTCCTGCTCCCCATGGAACGCATCGAGGCCACCCCTCTCGCCCAACATCCCGCCGCCACCCCGGCCGAGGCCTACGCGACCCTCGCCACCGCCGGCCATGACCTCATCTGGCGCGAGCGAGTCACCGCCCGAGTCCCCCAGCCCGACGAGCGCGAGGCCCTCCACCTCTCCGAGGCCGCCGTCCTCCTGGTCGCCCACCGCATCACCTGCGACCAGGCCACCGGACTGCCCCTCATCCTGGAGGAGACCCGCCTCGGCGCCGAAACCACCGCCCTCACCTACGCCATCGACGCCCGCGCGCCCCGCCCCGCCAAGGCTTCCCGCTAACCACCCCGAACAAGTCTCAGCCCCCACGTCCACACCGGGCGCGGGGGCTGTCGCAACTCTTCTTCACTTACTCAAGGGCGCGCACAGCGCGCCAGCGCGCGGCCCTGCCGCTCGCCGTCGCTCCTGTCTGCGCCCCGCTTCGGCGGCGGCCGGCCGCGCACGTCGAACGTGCGGCCGGGAGGGTAGTCGAGGTTAGAGCCCGTCGTGGCTGGGGTCGGGCGGCTCCACAGTTTTACCCACCTCCCCGGTTCGGGACCCGAGTCGAGCAAGAACGGGGGGCCACTCGACCAAATTGCGGTCAGGCCCAGAAGCCCTGACCGAGTCGCAGCAGCTTACGGCCCCCCGATCATGCTCGACCCCAAACCAGGCAGGACACCGGCCAAAACCGCTCCACCACCCTTTGTCAAGTCGCAGTGCAGGGACAGGTGCGGCTGCCCTACCATGTGCCGCATGAATGGCAACGGTCCTGCTGGATTTTGGTCATACAGTCACCGGGACAATGAGCTGGTTGACGGCCGGATTGTCCGACTTGCCAGGTCGATCGGAAACGCGTTCGAACTCATTGCGGGCGAGGAGCTCGCCGTATTCGTAGACAAGGATGACATTGCTTGGGGGGATTCGTGGCGGGCTCGCATTGACCTGGCCCTTTCTAGCGTCACATTCTTGATCCCTGTCATCACCCCTAAGTTCTTCATGAGCCAGGAGTGTCGACGGGAGGTTCTGGCATTTTCCGGCCAAGCTTCAAGCCTCGGCCTGGATGACTTCCTACTGCCGATTCATTACGTTGATGTGCCGCCATTGACCGACGGTCAATCGAGCGACGAGGTAGTGTCACTCATCGCGCGGCGCCAGTGGGTCGACTGGCGGGATCTACGTCTCGAGGACGAGGGTTCGCAGCGCTATCGTCGGGCAATCAACGACCTGGCGTCACGCCTGAAGCAGATCATCGACACGGCCCAAGTTGCCCCCATTCTTTCGCTACCAGTCACTGTGGGCGGCCCGGGGTCGGAAGTGGAGAATCAGGACGAGCCGGGCTTCCTTGACGTTATGGCCGAGGCTGAGGTTGCGATGCCCAAGTGGGCGGAAACACTTCTTGCAATCTCTGAGGTAACGAGGGAAATCGGCGAAAAGGCCCAGCAAGCTACCGTGGATATGGGTGATTCCGATACGCATGGAGGGGGATTTGCCGGACGATTGGCGGCTGCGCACCGCCTAAAAGATTCGCTCGAAGATCCAATCTCTCGATATGTGGAGCTGAGCTCCAAGTATTCGGCAGAGCTGGTTGCCATCGACCCTGGAATCCTTGCTGTTATTCGACTGGCCTCCGAAGGAGGGCTCGTCGGGGACGATGCTCGGGCCGTCAGGGATTTCTTTGCGGTCATTTTGGGCCTTGTTGAGGCATCTCGCGAAACATTTCCAAAGCTGGAGCAGTTGCTGGAAAGCGTAAAGATCCCTGCGCGGCAGAGCAGTGTTCTGAGATCCTCACTGAATAAGCTCCAGTCGGCCATTCGGCAAGTGATTGACGGTAGGGAAATCATTGATGAGTGGGGGAGACTGATCGGCGAGATCGAGGCTGTGTAGTCGCAGCGAGCAGCCATTGGAAAGCTCCACCATCGAGTGACAGCCGTGCCACGGGCGTGCCAGAACGGGCGGTACGTCGCGGTGAATCGCGGGCGCCGGCGGCGAGGTGGCCAGGGAACCGGCAGGGTGGGAGCGCCGCAGGTCACGCCGGGTGTCGAACGTCTGTCCTTGTAAAGATGGGGTAGAACAACCCGCCTTCCGCCCCTCATCGCTGGATCCCGGTCGGGACTGAAAGGCCGGTGCAAGCGGGTCCCTACGTTGGCCCTGTCATGTCAGTTCGCCGCGGACGTTGACTGCCAGGCAGAGCAGCTCCTGGAGGCTCATCCAGCCCTCCAGGACGCCCTCAAGGCGGACCAGCGCTCCGCCCTGAGCGTCGGTGTCGGCGATCGCCCGTAGCTGCAAGCGACCCACGCCGCATGCTGCCAGCAGGGAGTTCACCTCGTCCGCCGTCCGTCTCGCGACCCTCCAGCCGGCCGCGTAGTCCACGCCCGGCAGCCACGCCCACGAGTCCGGGTCGAGGCTCGCCGCCAACTCCGCATCGAAGTCGTCGTCCCCGTCCAACTGTTCTTCAACTCCCCTGGTCAAGAACCGAACCGACCGTCCGTGCACTGGCATGCCGAGGAGCCCGATACCATCGGCATCGGGTTCCGACCCACCGGACCACCCCTCTCCCGCCAAGGTTCCGGGGTGGTCTGGCACGTCTTCAGTTGTCCCTGATCAGGGTCAGGTGCGGTCCCGGGTCGGCTCCTCGCAGCCGAAGATCCGCCGGAACAGCTCCGCCTCGGTCAAGTCGAGCAGCGGATCGTCGACGCCGGTCTTCTCCCGCCAGATCTGCCGCATGAGTAGCAACCGCTGCTCTTCGACGAACCCAGGCTCTGCGAACCATGCCACCGCGTCACGATGCGCGGCCCGCCAGCTCGGCGAGACTGCCCGCACCGGCCAGGAGAACTGGCCGTCCAGCAGCCATCAGGTCGAAACCCGGTCCCACCAGGTCCGCAGGTGCCGGATCACTGGGGCCTCCCGGGGCCAGCGGAGTACAGGCGGACGACGGTCGGGGTCAGGTCGAGGAAGGCCAAAGCCCTCACCTCTCCGTGCGTCGCAAGCCGCTGCCCGATCGTCTGCTCCTCCCACGGCCCGAACAGCTCGGCGAAGTAGGCCTGCTGGTCCGGGCCGAGCGGAAGCGTGCCGACCGCGGTCAGGAGCGCGGCCATCGCCTCCGGCAGCTTGCCGAAGTGCTCGGGCTCCGCGACACCGCGAACTTCCAGGATCACCGGCAAGGTGTACGGGGAGACCGTCTCCGGCGCATCGGGGACTCCAAGCGGCGTCACTTCCCCGGCACCTCCCCCGCGCGGCGCGGGTGCCACTTGTGGACACTTACCGTCTGGCCGTTCACCACGATGCTTCGGGTCAGCGCCTTGCTCAGCCCTGCGCCGCAGTAGAAGCACCGCGTTGCCGCCTCGGACGACCGCCTGCTCATTCCACACCTCCTTCCGGGCCCATCAGGGCCCAAACGATCTTTCCGATGCCTTCGGGCCGGGGCTCGAAGCCCCATTCCCGAGACAGGGCCTCCACCAGGTACAGGCCGCGCCCGGACGCGTCGCTCAGGTCAGCGGCGCACCGGATCGAGGGCTTCTCGCTGCTCGCGTCGTGCACCTCGATCCGCAGGTGGTCGCACACCACCTCGAACCGGACGGCGATCTCACGCCCAGGCGAAACACGCGCGTGCGTCACCGCGTTGGCCACCAGTTCGCCGAGCACCAGCTGGGCGTCGTCCATGAGGGCCGGGCCGCCCGGGACGTTCTGAAGGAAGTCACGCAGGTGGTTCCTGGCCACCGTGGCGGACCGCCTGTGCCGCGTGAGCCTCGCCTCGAACGCGGGTATCCCGGGGGCCGGCTTGTAGGGTTCGGAACCGTCGGGGGGTTCTCCCGAACTGGTCACGTGCACCGCCTCCCGATGCCCAATTGGCGGCCCGAAACCCGGACGTTCCGGCCCTTTGCTCCAGGCTGCCGGGAGGACGTGCGGACTTCGTACCCAAGCTGGTTACCCAGTGTGGGTAAACTCACAGCCAATCAACTTGCTTGCAGCGGCTGCTGATCGACAGCGGGGGCAGTGGTGACCGAGGCTCGCGTACCGGACCGGCTCCCAGTGGGTCTGCTGTCCAACCCGGAGATGATCGCTGCGTGTCGAGGGCGAGACTTCGCCGCCGTGTTCCGGCTGCTCAAGACGGCGGGGATCTACCCGTCGCTCATCGCCCGTTCCTGTGACATGACACCGAGCCGGGTCGGTGAGGTCATGTCCGGGAAGCGCAGGATCGAGAAGATCGATCTCATCGAGCGGATCGCCGACGGCCTTCACATCCCGGGCCGAATGCTCGGTCTGGCTTCTCGTTCATGGGAGCTGGAGGCGCCGGTCCAGCAGCCCCGTCGCCGCCAGCCGGAGCCGTCCGCCAGAGGGACGGGCCTCAACGCACCGATCGACCCCGAGCTCTTCGTCAGCCATCTGCGCGGTGCGATGCCCGGCCACTACAAAGCCGCGAACCTGCTCGGCTCCCGCCACGCGCTCGACGCCGTGACACGGCACTTTCGACTTCTCGACCGCCTCCAACAGGACGCGGGGGGCCGCGCCCGCGACGAACTGCTCACGATCGGCGCGCGCACCGCGGAGTTCCTGGGCTGGCTGAACCAGGATCTCGGGGACTTCGACCGGGCCCTGTTCTGGTCGGACCGCGCCATGGAGTGGGCGCAGGAGGCCGGCGACGACGTGATGGCCGCCTACGTGCTCTTCCGGAAGAGCAACCAGGCCACCGCCCAGCGGCACGCCTCGAAAGCCGTCAGCCTTGCTCGCGCGGCCCAACGGTCGGTCGGGGCCACTCACCGGATCCGGGCACTGGCGGCGCAGCAGGAGGCGCAGGGCCACGCGATGATGGGCAACTCTCGCTTCGCGCAGGCGAAGTTCGACGAGGCTCACGAGATCGCGGCCGCGCCGGACGATTCGCACGCCGACGACGCTCTTGATCTCGCCTACTGCACACCGACCTATATCGAGATGCAGCGCGCGAACTGTCTGATCGAACTCGGCGACCCGCACACGGCCGTGGGCATGTTCGAGGCGGAGCTCCGAGTTCTGCCGCCGGTCTACCGCAACGACCAGGGCGTCTACCTCTCCCGGCTGGCGCGGGCCTACGCGGTGTCCGGTGAACCCGAGCAGGCAGCCGCCGCAGCCGACCGCGCACTGTCCATCGCCGTCGACACCGAGTCGGCGCGCGCAATGTCCGAACTGTCCGCCGCAGGCAAGGCCCTCCAGCGGTGGAACGCCGTACCCCAAGTAGCCACGTTCACCCACCGCTTGGCACTGATGAGCAGCGGAAGCCCTCTCGACCGCTGACGACCCGATGGGAGAGGCTGGGCCCATGGACGCACTGATCACGGCCGCCACCTCCGCAGACGAACGCCGGCGCGGCGCCAAGATCGCCGTGCTGCCGGTCGGCAGCTTCGAGCAACACGGCGATCATCTGCCCCTGACCACCGACACCGTCGTCGCCAGCCTGATCGCCCAGCGGATCGCCACCGACTACGACCTGTTCCTCCTGCCACCCATCACGCTGTCCTGCTCCCACGAGCACGCCCACATGCCGGGCACGGTCAGCATCAGCGCCGCCACGCTCTACGCCGTGATCAACGACATCTGGAAGTCCCTCCAGGCCTCCGGCGTCCCCGGCCTGCTGATCGTGAACGGGCACGGCGGGAACTACGTCCTCTCCAACGTGGTCCAGGAGGCCAACACCGAAGGCCCGCGCGTCGCCCTCTTCCCGGTCCGCGAGGACTGGCACCAGGCCCGCGAAGCCGCCGCCCTGGAGAGCAGCGGCGCCGAGGACATGCACGGCGGCGAGCTGGAAGTCTCCCTGCTCCTCCACGGCGCTCCCCACCTCGTCCGGGACGGAGTCGAGCACGACGACCACGACGCCCCGGAGCGGCCCCATCTCCTCACCCTGGGCATGGCCGGCTACACCCGCAACGGCATCATCGGCCGCCCCTCGCTCGGCACCGCCGAGAAGGGCAAGGCCATCCTGGAGAACCTGTCCAAGTCGGCCGCCGCCCATCTGTCACTCATAGGGGGTAGCTGACCGCGGTCAGCCATCACCCGAAGGCGGCCGATACGCCCAGCGAGCAGAAGAGCCCTCCCCGAGAGATTCGGCGAGGGCTCTACGCGTGGCCTCAAGCCCTCAGACCCACTCGATCGAGGACTCGATGCCCGGGGCACTCCGGGCGGCGGGCAGAGGGGTCTTCCGGTCGCCTTGCCGGGCCTCCCGGACGGCAGGGCCGGGCCCGCCCGGGGCGCGCGTCATGCCGAGCGCACCCAGGACGAGCTCCCGCTCACCCTCCGAGAGACTGTGAAGTAAGTCACACAGCTCGCTCACCGTGTCCCCCACGCCGCCGCCTACTTCTGCTGGTCAGCGGCGTTGACGACCGTCAGCGGGAGCAGCTTCTTGCCCGTCGGGCCGATTTGTATGGCCGTGTCCATCTGGGGGCACACGCCACAATCGAAGCACGGGGTCCAGCGGCAGTCGTCGACCTCGACCTCCTCCAGGGCGTCCTGCCAGTCCTCCCAGAGCCAGTCCTTGTCGAGGCCGCTGTCCAGGTGGTCCCAGGGCAGCACCTCCTCGTAGCTGCGCTCGCGGGTGGTGTACCAGTCGACGTCGACGCCGGTGCCGGACAGGGCCTTGTCCGCGCAGGCCATCCAGCGGTCGTACGAGAAGTACTCGCGCCAGCCGTCGAAGCGGCCGCCGTCCTCGTAGACCTCGCGGATGATCGCGCCGACCCGGCGGTCGCCGCGGGAGAGCAGGCCCTCGACGATGCCGGGCTTGCCGTCGTGGTAGCGGTAGCCGATGTTCTTGCCGTACTTGCGGTCGCCGCGGATCGAGTCACGCAGCTTGGCCAGGCGGGCGTCGGTGTCCTCGGCGGACAGCTGCGGGGCCCACTGGAACGGGGTGTGCGGCTTGGGCACGAACCCGCCGATGGAGACGGTGCAGCGGATGTCGTTCTGGCCGGTGACCTCGCGGCCCTTCTGGATGACGTTCTTCGCCATCTCGCCGATCTGGAGCACGTCCTCGTCGGTCTCGGTGGGCAGGCCGCACATGAAGTACAGCTTCACCTGGCGCCAGCCGTTGCCGTACGCGGTGGCGACGGTGCGGATCAGGTCCTCCTCCGACACCATCTTGTTGATCACCTTGCGCATGCGCTCGCTGCCGCCCTCGGGGGCGAAGGTGAGGCCCGAGCGGCGCCCGTTGCGGGACAGCTCGTTGGCGAGGTCGATGTTGAAGGCGTCGACGCGGGTGGACGGCAGCGACAGGCCGATCTTGTCCTCGGTGTATCGGTCCGCGAGGCCCTTGGCGATGTCGCCGATCTCGGTGTGGTCGGCGCTGGACAGCGACAGCAGGCCGACCTCCTCGAAGCCGGTCGCCTTCAGCCCGCGCTCCACCATCTCGCCGATGCCGGTGATGCTTCGCTCCCGCACGGGGCGCGTGATCATGCCGGCCTGGCAGAAGCGGCAGCCGCGGGTGCAGCCGCGGAAGATCTCCACGGACATCCGCTCGTGCACCGTCTCCGCGAGCGGGACGAGCGGCTGCTTCGGGTACGGCCACTCGTCGAGGTCCATCACGGTGTGCTTGGACACCCGCCACGGCACGCCCGGGGCGTTCGGCACGACGCGGCCGATCCGGCCGTCGGCCAGGTACTCCACGTCGTAGAACTTCGGGACGTACACCCCGCCGGTACGGGCCAGGCGCAGCAGCAGCTCGTCCCGGCCGCCCGGGCGGCCCTCGGCCTTCCAGGCGCGGATGATCTCCGTGATGTCGAGGACGGCCTGCTCGCCGTCGCCGACCACCGCGCAGTCGATGAAGTCCGCGATCGGCTCCGGGTTGAAGGCCGCGTGGCCGCCGGCCAGGACGATCGGGTCCTCGTCGGTGCGGTCCTTGGCCTCCAGCGGGATGCCGGCCAGGTCGAGCGCGGTCAGCATGTTGGTGTAGCCGAGCTCGGTGGAGAACGACAGACCGAACACGTCGAAGGCCTTCACCGGGCGGTGGGCGTCGACGGTGAACTGCGGGACGCCGTGCTCGCGCATCAGTGCCTCGAGGTCGGGCCAGACGCTGTAGGTGCGCTCGGCGAGCACGCCCTCGCGCTCGTTCAGCACCTCGTAAAGGATCATGACGCCCTGGTTGGGCAGGCCGACCTCGTAGGCGTCGGGGTACATCAGCGCCCAACGGACGTCGCAGGCGTCCCAGTCCTTGACGGTCGAGTTGAGCTCGCCGCCGACGTACTGGATCGGCTTCTGGACGTGCGGGAGGAGGGCCTCCAGGCGTGGGAAGACCGATTCGACAGTCATGTACTAGGAACCCTTACGACGTGATTCGATGCCGAGAGCCGGCACGGGTGGGGTGACCCTCAAGGGTAGCCCAATCCGGGGAACGGGCCGTCTGCCCCGGCTCACGGGCCCTCCGTGCTCCGGCGCGACCCGGACGGCCGGAGTCCGCCCGCACACGCCCGCACCCGCCGGTACCCGCCACCGACCGCCGGTGCCCACCCCGGCCCACCCCGGCCCGCCCCGGCACGTGCGGTGGGCGCCCGCCGGCCCGCGCCGTCCGCCGTTGACACGCCCGGACGGGCCGTGCGGTACTGACAGGGCTCCGCCAAAGAGATCTGCACCCCTTCCGGACAAGGAAGTTGAGTCGTACGCTCGGCCCTCGTCGGTTTTCCGGCCGACGCGCCTCTTCCCTCACCACGGGCCGCCGCAGCACAGCCCTGTCCGCCCTGCCAGGCCCCGCCCCGCTCGGCCGCCGTTCCCCGGCCCCGCGGTGCCGCCCCGTCCGTTCCCGTCCCCCGCCCGCACGCCGTGCCCGGCGGCGCACCCGCACGCCCGCGCCCCGGCGGCCGTACGACCGGCGCTAGGAGAACCATGACCGACACCGGTCGGCGGATCCGCCCGCTCCGGCCCCTCGACACCCGGCCGGCCCGCTACCCGACGCCGGCCCAGGCCGAGTCCGCCGCGCGGCGGCTCGCGCTGCGGCACCCGGACCGCTGCCGGCTGCGCGAGGTGGGCCGTTCCCGGGCCGGGCGCCCGCTGATGCTGCTCTCCGTGGACCGCGGGCCGCGCGCGGTGCTGGTGGTCGGCGGCCCGCACCCCAACGAGCCGATCGGCACCGCCGGGACGGTCCGGCTCGCCGAGGTGCTGCTGGACCGTCCCGCCCGCCCCGGGCTCTCCTGGCACCTGCTGCTCTGCCTCGACCCGGACGGCGCCTCGCTCAACGCCGGCTGGCTGGACGGCCCGCTCACCATGCGGCGCCACTACGAGCACTTCTTCCGCCCCTCCTTCGAGGAGCAGCCCGAACTGCTGCCCGCCCCGGGCTCCGGCCGCCCACCGATGCCGGAGAGCCTGGCGCTGACCGGTCTGATCGACGAGCTGCGCCCCTTCCTCCAGTGCTCGCTGCACGGGGTGGACTTCGGCGGCGCGTTCGTCCAGCTCACCCGCCCGGTCCCGGGCCTGGCCGGGCGCTTCGCCCGCTCCGCGGAGCGGGCCGGCGTCCCGCTCGACGTGGACTCCTACGACGCGATCGGCTGGGCCAGCCCGGACCCCGGCACCTATCTGATGCCGCCCCCGGGCGCCGGGGGCTCCCGGGCCCTGCCGGACGAGCCCGAGCTGTCCACCTGGTCGTACGCGGCGGGGTACGGCGCGGTCAGCGCGGTCCTGGAGGTTCCGATGTGGGCCGTCGACGCGGTCGGCGACGCCCGCCCCCACCCGGCCGGGGCGCAGGCCCTCGCGGCGGCCGCCCGCGACCTCACCGTCCGCGCCGAGCAGCTCACCGCCCTGCTCCCGGCCGTCCCCGCGCACGGCGCGCGGGCGTACGGCGCCGAGGCGTCCGGTGCCCTGCTGCGCACCGCCGAGTCCAGTCTGGCGGTGGCCCCGCGGGTGGCCGCGGAGTGGCTGGAGCGCTGGGGTGCCGAGCCGCTCACCGTCTCCCGGGTGACCACCGCCGGACTGGTCGCGGCCCGGGTGCCGCTGCGGGTCGCGTCGGTCCTGCTGCGGCTGCTCGCCGACGACCGCGGGCCCGCCGCCGAGGCCGCCCGGGACCGCGCCCGCGCCGTCGTCGGTGACAGCCTGGACCGGCTGCGCCACCGCTTCGGCGCCCGTTGGGTCCCCGTCCAGGAGCAACTCGCGCACCAGACCCGCGCCGTCCTCACCACCGCCGACTGCCTCCGCTAGGCCCACGTCCAGGAGCGCGTCCAAGACCGCGTCCAGCACCGCGTCCAGCACCGCGTGCGACAGGTCACGCCGGCTGCGACACGACGGGCCGCGACACGACGGCGGGGCCGGCCCGGGAAGTCCCGGACCGGCCCCGCCGCGGAGCGCGCTCAGGCCGCTATCGGCCGCTGGCTCCGCACCGCCTGGAGCAGCCCGATGGCCAGCCAGTTCGCGAACATCGACGAGCCGCCGTACGAGACGAACGGCAGCGGGATGCCCGCGACCGGCATGATGCCCAGGCACATCCCTATGTTCTCGAAGGCCTGGAAGGACAGCCAGGCGATGACCCCGGCCGCCACGATCGTCCCGTACAGGTCGGTCGCCTGCCGGGCGATCCGGCAGGCCCGCCAGAGGATGACGCCGACCAGCGCGATGATCGCCAGCGCCCCGACGAAGCCCAACTCCTCGCCGGCCACGGTGAACACGAAGTCGGTCTGCTGCTCCGGCACGAACTGCCCGACGGTCTGGGTGCCGTGGAACAGCCCCTTGCCGGTCAGCCCGCCCGAGCCGATCGCGATCCGGGCCTGGGCGGTGTTGTAGCCGACGCCGTTCGGGTCCAGCTGCGGGTTGGCGAAGGCGGCGAAGCGGTCGATCTGGTACTGGCTCAGCAGCCCGAACTTCCAGATCGCCACGCACCCGGCGGTGCCCGCCATCAGCAGGCCGAGCACCCAGCGGTTCGCGGCGCCCGAGCCGAGCAGGATGCCCAGCACGATCGCGGCCATCACCATCACCGAGCCGGCGTCCGGCATCAGCATCACTATGGCCATCGGCAGGCCGGCCCAGAGCAGGCCCCGGAACACGGCCCGGTGCGAGGGGAACTCCCGCTCCCCCGCGTCCACCTGGTCCGACAGCACGACCGCCATCGCCAGCACGATCGCGAGCTTCGCGAACTCGGCCGGCTGGATCGAGAAGCCGCCGCCGAGCTGGATCCACGAGTGCGCGCCGTTGATGGTCGAGCCCAGCGGGCTGAGCGTCGCCAGCAGCATCACGATCACGCCGACGTACAGGAACGGCACGATCGTGCGGAAGCGCCGGCTCCCTATCGCTATCACCACGGAGCACAGCACCAGCCCGACCACGAAGTTGGTCAGGTGCCGGTACAGGAAGTACTGCGGGTCCCCGTGGGTCAGCGAGTCGCGCCCGCGGGTGGCCGACCAGACCAGCAGCGAGCTGCCGGCCGACAGGGCCAGCGCGGCCACCAGCAGTATCCAGTCCAGCCGCCAGAGCGGGGAGTCCTTGGCCAGGGCCTTGGAGACCCCGCTGCGCTGCGGGGCCAGCCGCAGCTGCCGGTACGAGCCGTAGGAGGTCATGCCCGTCCCCTTCCCGGTCCGCGCGAGGGTTCGAGCGCGGCGTCGGCCGCGGTGTACGACGCCGGACGGTCGGTCGGCGGTGTCTGGTCGAGGAAGGCCGTCGCGGGGGCCGGCTGCGCCGCGTCCGTGTCGGGCAGCCCGGCGGCCGGCACGACGGCCGGGGCGGCGCCCGCCCCCTGGAGCTGGGCCGGGGTCTGGAGCTGGGCCGGGGTCTGGGCCTGACCCTGACCCTGGACGCCCGCCGCCTGGCCGGCGCCGTAGGTGACCGGCTTGATGATCGCGGTGCCGTCCGGGTTGAACTTCGGCAGCTCGGTCTGCGGCGCGGGCAGCAGCGCCTTGCCGTTGTCGATGGTGCCCTTGTCGTCCACGCCGTACAGCGCCTGGTAGATCCGGCGGATGGCGTCACCGGAACCGCCGGAGCCGGTGCCGCCCTGGCTTATCGTCATGACGACCGCGTAGTCCTTGCTGTACGTGGTCAGCCAGGAGGTGGTCTGCTTGCCCTCGACCTCGGCGGTGCCGGTCTTGGCGTGCAGCGCGATCTTGTCCTGCGGCCAGCCGTTGAACTTCCAGGCGGCGGTACCGGACTTGATGACGCTCTCGGTGGCCTGGTCGATGTAGCTGAGCAGCTTCTGGTCGCCGGGGAACTGGGCGTCCGCCTGCGGGGCGATCTCGCGGACGAGGTCTCCGCCCGGGCTTATCACGGCCTTGGCGATGGTCGGCCGGTAGAAGGTGCCACCGTTGGCCAGCGCCGAGTAGATCCGGGCCATCTGGACCGGGGTGACGAGGGTGTCGCCCTGGCCGATCGCGAAGTTGACGGCGTCACCGGCGCGCATCTGGTAGCCGTCGACGCAGTTCTCCCGGGCGATCTGGTCGGAGTAGCTGTTGCCGCCCTTCTGCCCCTGGGCGCACCAGGCGTCCTTGTTGTTGTCGTAGAAGGACTGCTTCCACTGCCGGTCCGGCACCCGGCCGGACACCTCGGCCGGCAGGTCGATGCCGGTCTTGGCGCCGAGGCCGAACTGGTGGGCGGTCTTGAAGAACCAGTCGCCCGGGTCCTTCTTGGGCTTGATGCCGCCGTCCTTCATCCACTGGTCGTACGCCAGGCCGTAGAAGACGGTGTCGCAGGAGACCTCGAGCGCCTTCTCCAGGGAGATCTGGCCGAAGTTCTCGCTCTCGAAGTTCTTGAACTCGCGGCCGCCGATGGTCATGCTCTTCGGGCAGTCGTAGCGGCCGTCCAGCGAGTAGCCGGCCTGCACGGCGGCGGTGGTGGAGATGACCTTGAAGGTCGAACCGGGGGCGGACTGGCCCTGTATGGCCCGGTTCAGCAGCGGGAAGTTGGACTCCTTGCTGGTCAGCGACTGGTAGTCCTTGCCGCTGATGCCGCCCACCCAGAGGTTCGGGTCGTAGGTCGGGGCGCTCGCCATCGCGACGATCCGCCCGGTGTGGACGTCCATCACCACGGCGGCGCCGGAGTCGGCCTCGTAGTTGCGGTTGGTGACCTTGTCGAAGGTGTTCCTGGCGTCGTTCATGGCCTGCGCCAGGTTGTCCTCGACCACCTTCTGCACCCGGGCGTCGATGCTGGTGACCAGGTTGTCGCCGGTCTGCGGGGCGACGGTGCCGGCGTTGCCGATCACCCGGCCGAGGTTGTCGACCTCCAGCTTGGTGATGCCCGCGGTGCCGCGCAGGTCGCGGTCGTACACCGACTCCAGGCCCGCCCGCCCGATCTGGTCGGCCGGCAGGTAGCGGTCCAGGCCGCTCTTGCCGGCGGTCTTGCTGACCTCCTCGTCGGTGACCGGCGAGAGGTAGCCGAGCACCTGGGCCATGTTGGCGCCCTCGGCGCCGGTGTAGCGGCGCACGGCGGTGGGCTGCGCGGTGACCCCGGGGAAGTCCTCGCGGCGCTCCATTATCTGCATCGCCTGCTGGGTGGTCGCCTCCTTGGTGACCGGGATCGGCTGGTACGGCGAACCGTTCCAGCAGGGCTGCGAGGTCTTGGCGTCGCAGAGCCGGACCTTCTCCTGCACGTCCTTGGCGGGCATCCCCAGCACCTCGGCCAGCCGGGACAGCACCGCCTTGCCGCCGTCCTTCTGCTGCAGCAGCGAGGTGCGGCTGACCGAGACCACCAGCCGGGTCTCGTTGCCGGCCAGCACCCGCCCGGACGCGTCCAGGATCTCGCCGCGGACGGCCGGCTCGACCACCTCGCGGATGTGGTTGCCGGTCGCCTTCGCGGTGTACTCCTTGGCGTTGCGGATCTGCAGGTACCACAGCCGCCCGCCGAGGGTGGCGAGCAGCGACAGCACCAGGATCTGCAGCACCACCAGACGGATCGTCACCCGTCGGGTGCGTCCGGTCTCGGGGATGTTGCTCACGTCTCGTGCGCTCCAGGATGCGGGGAGGTCGGGTGGTCGGGGCCGGGCCGGTTACGGGCGGCGGGCGAAGCCGGGCACGCGCCGCTTCTTGTACGACGGACCGGAGGTGGAGGCCTCGCGGGTGGTCCGGTAGCGGGACAGCGTGCCCAGACCGGAGCCGCCCTCGTCGTCGTCCGCGGCGGTCACCGGGTCGCGCCCGAAGCGGCAGCCGAGGTACATCACCAGCGGCACCACGAAGGGCGCCAGCAGCAGGTCGTAGAGCAGGGCGCTGATCACCAGTCCGCCGAGGCCGACGTGCCGGGCCGCGGTGTCGCCGACCAGGGCGCCGACCGTCGCGTAGAGCAGGGTGGAGGCGACCGCCGCGCCGCCGACCACGAGCAGCGAGCCGGCCACCGAGCGCTGGCGGCCGTGGTCGGGGCGCAGCAGTCCGGCGGCGTAGCCCATCAGGCAGAGCACCAGCGCGTAGCGGCCGATCGCGTGGTCGGAGGGCGGCGCGAGGTCGGCCAGCAGGCCTCCGAAGAAGCCGACCAGGCAGCCGCCGGTGGGCCCGTAGACCATGGCGAGGCCGACCACGACGAGCAGCAGTATGTCCGGGGTGGCTCCCGGGAGCTGGAGCCGGCCGAAGACGCTGACCTGGAGGATCAGGCCGAACAGGACGAGGCCGGCGGAGACGGGGATGCGGGCGAGGCGCATGGCTCAGTTCCCCCCAGTGGGCTGTGCGGGCGGGGCGGCGGGCGCGACGGCCGGGGCCTGGCCGGGGAGCGCGGCCGGGACCTGGCCCGGCGCGGCGGCCGGCTGGCCCGGGGCGGGCGCCGGCGGCAGGACGGCGTCGCGCGGGTCGGTGCGCGGCGGCACGACCACCACGCCGACCAGGTCCAGCCGGGTGAACTGGACGAAGGGCTCGACCAGGACGGTCTTGGTCAGCTGGCCGGCGTTGGCCTGGACCTCGGTGACCTTGCCGACCGGGACGCCGGGCACGAACGGACGGCCGCTCTGCGAGCCGAAGGTGACCAGCCGGTCGCCGGCCTTGACCTGGGCCTTGCCGTTGAGCAGGGAGACCTTCATCGGGCTGTCGCCGCCGCCGGAGGCGAAGCCGATCTCGCCGGTGCCCTCCAGCCGGGTGCCGGCCGAGAAGCCGGGGTCGGAGGCGAGCAGCACGGTGGCGGTGGTCGGGGCGACGGTGGTGATCCGGCCGACCAGGCCCTGGCCGTTGATCACCGTCATGTCGCGGGTGAGGCCGTCGTCGCTGCCGGCGTCGATGGTGATGGTCCAGGAGAAGCCCTGGGCCGGGCCGATCGCGATGACCTGGGCGGCCTTGACGGTGTAGCCGCCGGAGCCGGCGGTGCGCAGCAGGTCGTCCAGTTGCTTGGTGCGCCCGGTGGCCATGTCGGAGGAGGCGAGCTTCTGCCGCAGTTCGGTGTTCTCGCGGGCGAGCTGGTCGGTGCGGCCGCTGTCGGTGGCCGCGTCCCGGAAGGCGCGGACGGTGTCGGCGACCGGGTCGACGACGGTGGCGGCGCCGCGCTCGACCGGTCCGAGGACGCCGGCGGCGGCGTGCCGGGCCGGGCCGAGCGGGGAGTCCTCACCGCCCTTGATGTCCACGGTGATCAGCGCGAAGGCGACGGCCACCAGCAGGATCAGCAGCAGCCGGCTCTCTCGTGTGTCCCTCACGGTGCTGGTACTGCCCCTTCGTACCCGGTCGCCGCCCGGGGCTGTGGGGCCCGGGCGGCGACCCGTTCAGTCGAGTGTCGGATGTGACGCGTGGTACCGGTGGTGCGGCGGCCTGTCAACGACGCGGCGAGGCGTCGAGTACCTGCTGGAGCGCCTCGAACTCCTCGACGCACTTGCCGGAGCCGAGCGCGACGGAGTCGAGCGGGTTCTCCGCGATGTGGATCGGCATGCCGGTCTCGCGGCGCAGCCGCTCGTCCAGTCCGCGCAGCAGGGCGCCGCCGCCGGTGAGCACGATGCCCCGGTCCATGACGTCGCCGGCCAGCTCGGGCGGGCACTGGTCGAGGGTGGTCTTGACCGCGTCGATGATCGCGTTGACCGGCTCGTCGATGGCCTCGCGGACCTCGGCGGCGGAGATGACGACGGTCTTGGGCAGGCCGCTGACCAGGTCGCGGCCGCGGATCTCGGCGTGCTCGTCCTTCTCGCCTTCGAGGCCGAAGGCGCTGCCGATGCTCATCTTGATCTGCTCGGCGCTGCGCTCGCCGAGGAGCAGCGAGTATTCCTTCTTGATGTGCTGGACGATCGCGTTGTCCAGTTCGTCGCCGGCCACCCGGATGGACTGGGCGGTGACGATGCCGCCGAGGGAGATCACGGCGACCTCGGTGGTGCCGCCGCCGATGTCGACGACCATGTTGCCGGTGGCCTCGTGGACGGGCAGGCCGGCGCCGATGGCGGCGGCCATCGGCTCCTCGATGATGTGCACCTGGCGGGCGCCGGCCTGGGAGGAGGCCTCGATGACGGCGCGGCGCTCGACGCCGGTGATGCCGGAGGGCACGCAGACCACGACGCGGGGGCGGGCGAGGTAGCGGCGGCGGTGGATCTTGAGGATGAAGTACCGCAGCATCCGCTCGGTGATCTCGAAGTCGGCGATCACGCCGTCCTTGAGCGGACGGATGGCGACGATGTTGCCCGGGGTCCGGCCGATCATCTTCTTGGCCTCGGCGCCGACGGCGAGGATCCCGCCGGTGTTGGTGTTCACCGCGACGACGGACGGCTCGTTCAGGACGATGCCCTTGCCCCTGACGTACACCAGCGTGTTGGCTGTTCCGAGGTCGATCGCCAAGTCGCGGCCGATGAACGACAGGTTGCTCGCCATGGGGTGTGGGTGCCTTCCCGGGCTCGGAGTTCATGGGGGGGTGGACGAATGCGCGCCCACGCTTGGGCGGAGACCAGCTGAGCTGCCTTACCGGGCCCTTGAGTCGCGTCCATCGTAGTCACGCCGCGCGGTACGGACGTCGACGTGGGGCATACCGTCCATTGTCCGGGGCCTGATCGCTTCTCCGAGGATTGGGACGCCGTGTCGGCGCTGCCAGTTCCCTATTTCACGATAAGAATGCCCCGGCCGGGCCAATGGTCCCGACCGGGGCGGTACTAACGTCCCCCCGGGCGTGTCGCCCGGTTCCGGCTCGCCGGATCAGGCGTGCGCGGGGAAGAAGATCTTGATCTCGCGCTCGGCGGACTCCGGGGAGTCGGAGGCGTGGATCAGGTTCTCGCGGGTGATCGTCGCGTAGTCGCCGCGGATGGTGCCGGCCCCGGCCTCCAGCGGGTTGGTGGCGCCGGCCAGCATGCGGATGCCCTTGACGACCTCCTCGCCCTCGACGATCAGCGCGATCGACGGACCGGAGGTCATGAACTCCAGCAGCGGCTCGTAGAACGGGCGGCCGACGTGCTCCGCGTAGTGCTGCTCCAGCGTCGCCCGGTCGAAGGTGCGCAGCTCGATGGCGGCGAAGCGCCAGCCGGCCTTGCGCTCGATGCGGCTGATGATCTCGCCGGCCAGGCCGCGGCGGACGGCGTCGGGCTTGAGCAGGACGAGAGTGCGCTGGGACACGGTGCGTCTCCTGGGGATTCGGTTCGGCAGACAGTCGGGTCGACAAGCGGTGCCGACAGGGCAGAGGTTACCTTGCGTACACGGCGTGTCGGTCGGCCGGTCCGGGCCTCAGGCGTGTACGGCGGCGGCCTCGGCGGCGGCCCGGGCGGCCTTGAAGTCGTCCACCTTGCGGCCGTAGTGAACGGAGCACCACCACAGGCCGGCGAAGACCACACCGAGGCCGAACATGGTCGGCAGGATGAAGCCGGCGGCGATCAGTCCGATCTGCAGCGCCCAGCCGATCTGCACCGCGCCGGGGCGGTTGATCATGCCGCAGAGCGCGATGCACAGGGCCATCGCGATGCCGCTGACCGTCCAGATCTCCCCGGTGGAGACGTCGGAGAGCCGCATCGCGACCAGCGCCGCGAACATGATCAGGAGCGCTTCGCCGATCAGCGTCGAGGAGCAGAGCGTCCTCATGTCACTTCCTCCCGAGCAGCAGGCGGGCCTCGCCCACCGTGATGACCGAACCGGTGACCAGCACCCCGGCGCCACCGAGGTCGCCCTCCTCCTCGGCGAGGGTGACGGCGGCGGCGATGGCGTCGTCGAGCCGGGGCTCGACCTGGACGCGGTCCTCGCCGAAGACCTCGACGGCCAGGGCGGCGAGCGCGTCGACGTCCATCGCGCGGTGGGTGGAGTTCTGGGTGATGACGACCTCGGCCAGGATCGGCTCGAAGGCCTCCAGCACGCCGGCCACGTCCTTGTCCCCGGAGGTGCCGATCACGCCGACGAGCCGGGTGAAGCCGAAGGACTCGGTGAGCGCGGCCACGGTGGCGCGGGCTCCGTGCGGGTTGTGGGCGGCGTCCAGGACGATCGTGGGGCTGCGGCGGACGACCTCCAGGCGGCCCGGCGAGGAGACGCCGGAGAAGGCCTGGCGGACCTTCTCCACGTCCAGCTGTCCGCCGCGCGCGCCGCCGACGCCGAAGAAGGCCTCGACCGCGGCGAGTGCGAGGACCGCGTTGTGCGCCTGGTACTCGCCGTGCAGCGGGATGAAGACGTCCTCGTACTCCTCGCCGCCGAGTCCGCGCAGCGTCACCAGCTGGCCGCCGACGGCGAGTTCGCGGCGGATCACGCCGAACTCCATGCCCTCGCGGGCGACCGTGGCGTCCACCTCGACGGCGCGGCGCAGGATGGTCTGGGCGGCGTCCAGCTGCTGCTGGGCGACGACGGCGACGGAGCCGGACTTGATGATCCCGGACTTCTCGCCCGCGATCTCGCCGGTGGTCTCGCCGAGCTTGTCGGTGTGGTCCAGTCCGATCGGGGTGATCACCGCGACGGCGGCGTCGATGACGTTGGTGGCGTCCCAGGAGCCGCCCATGCCGACCTCGACCACGGCGACGTCCACCGGGGCGTCGGCGAAGGCCGCGTAGGCCATGCCGGTCAGCACCTCGAAGAAGGACATCGGCACCGGCTGGGCCGCGTCGACCATCTGCACGTAGGGCTCGATGTCGCGGTAGACCTCGACGAAGCGCTCGGGGGTGATCGGGGCGCCGTCCAGGCTGATCCGCTCGGTGACGGACTCCACGTGCGGGCTGGTGTAACGGCCGGTGCGCAGCTCGAAGGTGTTGAGCAGCTGCTCGATCATCCGGGCGGTGGAGGTCTTGCCGTTGGTGCCGGTGATGTGGATGGAGGGGAAGGACCGCTGGGGCTGGCCCAGGATGTCCATCAGCGCCTCGATCCGGTCGAGCGAGGGCTCCAGCTTGTTCTCCGGCCAGCGCTCGGAGAGCTCCACCTCGACGTCGCGCAGGGCGTCGCCGGTGCCGCCGTCGGCGGGGCGGATGGTGTACGGGTTCGGGTCGGCCTTGTCGCTCACGACCACAGTCTACGGAGCGCCGACGGATCCTCCTCACGGGGTGAGAACGACCACTTTGCCCGTTCTTTCCCCTGATCATCTAGTTTCGCCCCTTTACTATTGATTTAGCGACTCGACCCGCAATGAGGCATCGATTTGCAGCCAATAGGGGCTTTTGGCCTTTGTTTGCGAGGAGCACCTCGCCACGGGTCGCCGGACTGATCCCACCGACCTCGTCGGCCATCCCGAGCCCGTACGGCGACAGCCCGGCTCGGCCCGGATCGCCGCGCCGACCGCGCCGACCGCCGCGCCGGAATGGGCCGAGGTCGAGCCGGCGGCCGCCCGGGTCCTCTTGACAGCGGAATTGGTCTACTCCACCTTGTGAGGCAAGTCTCCGTTCCCGACCGGGACTTGAGTTGTCGGTAGCTCCCGCAAGCGCACCATCGACACCCCGGACGGCGTTCCTCCCCCACGAGGCGCCGCCGGGCCTCCCCCACTGGAGATGGAGTCATGCCACCTGCCCGACACCGGCGCACCCGCGCCGTCCACTCGCTGCTCGCCGGTGCGAGCGCCCTCGCCGTCGGCCTGAGCGGGCTCGTGCTCGCCGGCGGCACCGGAGCCCACGCCGCCGACACCGACCTGATCACCAACGGCGGCTTCGAGACCGGGAACCTGTCCGGCTGGACCTGTTCGAGCGGCACGGTCCAGAGCACCACCACCCACTCCGGCGCGTACGCCCTGCAGTCCACCCCGGGCGGCGGCGACACCGGCGAGTGCACCCAGACCGTCCCGGTGAAGCCCTCCTCCTCGTACACCCTGAGCTCCTGGGTCCAGGGCTCGTACGTCTACCTGGGCGCCCGCGGCACCGGCGGCACCGACCCGAGCACCTGGACCCCCGGCGGCACCGGCTGGACCCAACTGAGCACGAGCTTCAGCACCGGCCCGAACACCACCAGCGTCACCGTCTACCTGCACGGCTGGTACGGGCAGCCGGCCTTCGCCGACGACGACGTCTCACTGCTCGGGCCCGGCGGACCGCAGCCGTCCCCGAGCCCGACCGCCACCGCCTCGCCCAGCCCGACGCCCACCGCCACGGGCACCGGCAGCCCCTCCCCCACCGCCACGTCCACCGGAAGGCCGCCGAACCTGCCCAAGCACATCCTCACCGGCTACTGGCAGAACTTCGACAACGGCGCCACCGTCCAGCGGATCAGCGACGTCCCGGCCGCCTACGACATCATCGCGGTCTCCTTCGCGGACGCCACCGCCACCCGCGGCGGCCTGAGCTTCACCCTCGACCCCACCCTCTCCTCCCGCCTCGGCGGCTACACCGACGCCCAGTTCAAGGCCGACATCGCGGCCAAGCGGGCGGCCGGGAAACGTGTGGTGCTCTCCATCGGCGGGCAGAACGGCACGGTCTGGGTGGGCGATTCCGCCTCCGCCGCGAACTTCACCAGCACCGCCTGGACGCTGATGCAGAGTTACGGCTTCGACGGGATCGACATCGACCTGGAGAACGGCATCAGCTCCACCTACATGGGCCAGGCCCTGCACGCCCTGGCGGCAAAGGCGGGGAGCGGGTTCATCCTCACCATGGCCCCGCAGACGATCGACATGCAGTCGACCGGCATGGAGTACTTCAAGCTGGCGCTGAACGTGAAGGACATCCTCACCATCGTCAACATGCAGTACTACAACTCCGGTGCGATGAACGGCTGTGACGGGAACGTCTACTCGCAGGGCACCGAGAACTTCCTCACCGCGCTGGCCTGCATCCAACTCAAGGGCGGGTTGCGGCCCGACCAGGTGGGCCTCGGGGTGCCGGCCTCCACCAGCGCCGCGGGCGGCGGGTACCTCGCCGCCGGCACGGTCAACAGCGCGCTGGACTGCCTCGCCTCCGGCACCAACTGCGGCAGCTACAAGCCGGACACCACCTGGCCGGGCATCGGCGGCGCGATGACCTGGTCGACCAACTGGGACGCCAAGGCGGGCAACCCGGTCGCGAACACCGTCGGTTCGCACCTGCACGCCATGCCGTAACCGGCGCGACCGGCCTGCCGGAGGCCCGGGGTCAGACCCCGGCCCGGGCCTCCGGCACGTGCGCGGAACCGCCGTGCCGACGGCGCAACTCGGCTGTGATCTCGGCCAGTTCACCGTCGGGCAGCAGCGGCAGCATCATCGCGACGCCCTGCAGCAGACCGCCCAGCAGGAAGGTGGTGTCGGGCGTCGCCGCCACCAGGCCGCGGACCTCGGCCACCTCGCCGGCCGCCACCGCCTCGATCAACTGGGCGGCGTTCGCGGTCTCCTCGTCCACCTCGACCGCGCCGGTGTCCTCGGGGGCGCGCCGGGCCATCGCCCGCAGCACCTTGTCGCCGACCTCGGGGGCGTACGCCTTGCGGACGGCCTCGGCGGCGATCCAGGCGAGCAGGGTGGCCACCTCGCGCTCGGCGTGCTCGGCGAACAGCAGGTCCAGCTCGTGGTCGAACGCGACCTGGTTGCCGTGCCGGAACGCGAGCAGCAGGGTCGCCGCCCTGGCCTTGGCCTCCTCGACCGCCTCGGCAGGCAGTTCGTCGGCCAACTCCTCGGTCACCACCACGCCGTGCCCTCCCGTCCGTCGCTCAGCAGGAACGCTCAGCGGAAACGCCCATTCGGAAACTCCGTGCACACGGTACACAGCTGACCTGCAAACTTCCGCGAACGCGCGCGGGCAAGACCGGAATCAATTCGCTCGGAATAGGACCTCACCCGGTCGCAGGATGATAATTCGCCGGAAGGGAGCAATGTTGCTGGGCTATTAGGCGTAGTGAAAGCGCCCCGGAAGGCGGCCTCGGAAGGCGGCCCCGGAAAACGCCGGGGGCCGCACCCCGCGCGTCGCGGAGTACGGCCCCTTCGGCGGAACCGGCGGCTCAGCCCTGCGGCAGCGCCGCGAGCTGGGCGGTGATCCGGGCGATGTCGGCCTCGGCGGCCTCCTGACGGCCCCGGATCTTGGCGACCACCTCGTCCGGCGCCTTGGCGAGGAACGCCTCGTTGCCGAGCTTGGCGGTGGTCTGGGCCTTCTCCTTCTCGGCGGCCGCGAGGTCCTTGGCCAGGCGCTTGCGCTCGGCCGCGACGTCGATCGTGCCGGAGAGGTCCAGCGCGACGGTGGCGCCGGCCACCGGCAGCGAGGCGGTGGCCGCGAAGCCCTCCTCCGGGACGGTCAGCCGCAGCAGCGAGCGGATCGCGTCCTCGTGGACGGCCAGCACGGTGCCCGCCAGCTCCAGCCGGGCCGGGACGCGCTGGCCCGGCTTGAGGCCCTGGTCCGAACGGAACCGGCGGACCTCGGTGACCACCTGCTGCAGCGTGGCGATCTCGGCCTCGGCCGCGGCGTCACGGTAGCCGCTGTCCTGCGGCCAGTCGGCGATGACCACCGACTCGGCGCCGGTCAGCGTGGTCCACAGGGTCTCGGTGACGAACGGCACGATCGGGTGCAGCAGGCGCAGCGTGACGTCCAGGACCTCGCCGAGCACCCGGCGCGCGGCGTCGGCCTGGGGGCCGCCCTTGGCCAGGGTGGTCTTGGAGAGCTCGACGTACCAGTCGAAGACCTCGTCCCAGGCGAAGTGGTACAGCGCCTCGGAGAGCTTGGAGAACTGGTAGTCCTCGTACAGCGCGTCCACCTCGGCGACGGTGCTGTTGAGGCGCGACAGGATCCAGCGGTCGGTCGCGGTCAGCTCCTCCGGCGCGGGCAGCGGGCCCTCGACGGTGGCACCGTTCATCAGTGCGAAGCGAGTGGCGTTCCAGATCTTGTTGGCGAAGTTGCGGGCCGCCTGGACCCAGTCCTCGCCGATCGGCACGTCGACACCCGGGTTGGCACCGCGCGCCAGCGTGAAGCGCAGCGCGTCGGAGCCGTACTTGTCCATCCAGTCCAGCGGGTTCACCACGTTGCCGAAGGACTTCGACATCTTCTTGCCGTTCTGGTCACGGACCATGCCGTGCAGCGCGATGGTGTGGAACGGCGGGGTGCCGTCCATCGCGTAGAGGCCGAACATCATCATCCGGGCGACCCAGAAGAACAGGATGTCGTAGCCGGTGACCAGGACGGAGTTCGGGTAGAACTTCGCGAGGCTCTCGGTCTGCTCCGGCCAGCCGAGCGTGGAGAACGGCCACAGGCCGGAGGAGAACCAGGTGTCGAGGACGTCGGTGTCCTGGTGCCAGCCCTCGCCGGTCGGCGGCTGCTCGTCGGGGCCGACGCAGACGATCTCGCCGTTCGGGCCGTACCAGACCGGGATGCGGTGGCCCCACCACAGCTGGCGCGAGATGCACCAGTCGTGGAGGTTGTCGACCCAGTCGAAGTACCGCTTCTCCATCTCCTGCGGGTGGATCTTGACCTTGCCGTCGCGGACCGCGTCGCCGGCGGCCTGGGCCAGCGGGCCGACCTTGACCCACCACTGCATGGACAGCCGCGGCTCGATGGTGGTCTTGCAGCGCGAGCAGTGGCCCACCGAGTGGACGTACGGGCGCTTCTCGGCGACGATCCGGCCCTCGGCGCGCAGCGCGGCGACGATCGCCGAGCGGGCCTCCAGGCGGTCCAGGCCGAGGAACGGGCCGTGCACGGTGATGACGGCGTGCTCGTCCATGACGGCGATGTTCGGCAGGTTGTGCCGCTGGCCGATCTCGAAGTCGTTCGGGTCGTGCGCGGGCGTCACCTTGACGGCGCCGGTGCCGAACTCCGGGTCGACGTGGGCGTCGGCGACGATCGGGATCCGGCGGCCGGTCAGCGGCAGCTCGATCTCGGTGCCGACCATGTGCTTGTAGCGCTCGTCCTCCGGGTGGACGGCGACGGCGGTGTCGCCGAGCATCGTCTCGGCACGCGTGGTGGCGACGACGATGGAGTTCTCCCCCTCGCCGTAGCGGATCGAGACCAGCTCGCCGTCGTCGTCCTGGTACTCCACCTCGATGTCCGAGATGGCGGTCAGGCAGCGCGGGCACCAGTTGATGATGCGCTCGGCGCGGTAGATCAGCTCGTCGTCGTAGAGCTTCTTGAAGATGGTCTGGACGGCCTGGGACAGGCCCTCGTCCATGGTGAAGCGCTCGCGGGACCAGTCCACGCCGTCGCCCAGGCGCCGCATCTGGCCGGAGATCTGGCCGCCGGACTCCGCCTTCCACTTCCAGACGCGCTCGACGAAGGCCTGGCGGCCCAGGTCGTGGCGGGACTTGCCCTCCTTGGCGAGCTCGCGCTCGACCACGTTCTGGGTGGCGATGCCGGCGTGGTCCATGCCGGGCTGCCACAGGGCCTCGTAGCCCTGCATGCGCTTGCGGCGGACCAGGCCGTCGATCAGCGTGTGCTCGAAGGCGTGGCCCAGGTGCAGGCTGCCGGTGACGTTCGGCGGGGGGATGACGATGGTGAACGGCGGCTTGTCGCTCTTCGCGTCCGCGGCGAAGTACCCACGCTCCACCCAGCGCTCGTACAGCTCGCCCTCTACGTCCGCGGGGGTGTAGGTCGTCGGGAGGGTTGCTGCTTCGTCCCCGGCAGAGGTGCTCACGGGGCGCTGGTTCGTCGTGTCGGTCACGACGCACAGTTTACGTAACGGGGGGGAGGGTGACGAAACGGCTTTCGGCGCGCCCGGGCGGGCCGCCGCCGGACGGCCCCCGCCCGGCACCCGTGCGGTAGCGTGCCCGAAAACCCGTCCGGTGGACCGGACGGGTCCGGAACGACCGGACACCACGACAGGCCGCGGGTGCGGCGGGGGAGCACGAACGCAGATGTACGGCCAGGGACAGCAGTACCCGCAGGGACAGCCGCAGCCTTACGGCGGTCAGCCGCCGCAGTACGGGGGGCAGCCGCCCCAGTACGGTCAGCCGCCCCAGCAGGCCTACGGCGCACCCCAACAGCCGTACGGCCAGCCGCAGTACGGTCAGCCGCCGCAGCAGCCCTACGGCGCGCCCCAGCAGCCGTACGGTGTGCCGCCGCAGGCGCCGTACGGCCAGCCGGGCTACCCGCCGCCGCCCCAGCAGCCCAAGGGCAAGGGCGGCCTGGTGATCGGGCTGGTGGTCGGCGCGCTGGTGCTGGGCGGCGGCGGCTTCGCCGCCTGGAAGTTCCTCGGCGGCTCCGGCGGCAGCGACTCCGGCGGCAGCTACAAGATCTCCACCCCGCAGAACCTCCCGGAGGGCTACGTCCAGAAGACCGCCAAGGAGGAGGCCGTCGACCCGTCCAAGCCCGACGCGAAGGACGCCGACAAGTACGGCAGCAACCTCAACGTCGTGGTCGCCACCTACAACAAGGGCGGCGACCCGACGGACGGCATCTCGGTGGCCGGCCTGTACGGAACGATCAACGACCCCGACCAGATCATCGAGGACTCCAAGAAGGGCGGCTCGGGCCTCTCCTGGAGCACTCCGCTGGCCGACTTCCCGGCCCAGGACGGCCACGCCTCCAACGGCCGGCTCTCCTGCGGCGTCTACACGCTGCAGGCCCTCAAGACCCAGTCCACGGTCTGCATCTGGGCGGACAAGTCGACCTACGCCCGGGTGACCTTCACCAAGGTCTCCGCCGGCGGGGGCGCCCAGGCCCTCACCGTCACCCAGGCCGCCGAGCGGACCCGGGCGATCCGGGACGCCATGAAGGTCGCCAGGTAGCGCCCGCGCGCACGAGGAGGGGCCCCACACCGGATCCGGTGCGGGGCCCCTCTCGTCTGCGGGTCTTCGGGTCAGGCGCTCTTCTCCCGGCGCTCGCGCTTGATCATGTCGCGCGGCACCAGGGTGGGGATGGCGTGCTTGGAGACCACGTCACCGGTGACCACCACGCGGGCGACGTCCTGGCGCGAGGGGACCTCGTACATCACGGACATCAGCACCTCCTCCATGATGGCCCGCAGACCGCGCGCGCCGGTGCCGCGCAGGATCGCCTGGTCGGCGATCGCCTCCAGCGCGTCCCGGGAGAACTCCAGCTCCACGCCGTCCAGTTCGAACAGCTTGCGGTACTGCTTGACCAGCGCGTTGCGCGGCTCGGTGAGGATCTGGAGCAGCGCCTCGCGGTCCAGGTTGTGCACGCTGGTGATCACCGGCAGACGGCCGATGAACTCGGGGATCATGCCGAACTTCACCAGGTCCTCGGGCATCACCTGGCGGAAGTGGTCGCTGGCGTCCGACTCCCGCTTGGAGCGGATGTTGGCGCCGAAGCCGATGCCCTTGGCACCCGCGCGGCCCTCGATGATCCGCTCCAGGCCGGCGAACGCGCCGCCGACGATGAACAGCACGTTGGTGGTGTCGATCTGGATGAACTCCTGGTGCGGGTGCTTGCGCCCGCCCTGCGGCGGCACCGAGGCGGTGGTGCCCTCCAGGATCTTCAGCAGGGCCTGCTGCACGCCCTCGCCGGAGACGTCCCGGGTGATCGACGGGTTCTCGCTCTTGCGCGCGACCTTGTCGATCTCGTCGATGTAGATGATCCCGGTCTCGGCCTTCTTGACGTCGTAGTCGGCCGCCTGGATCAGCTTGAGCAGGATGTTCTCGACGTCCTCGCCGACGTAGCCGGCCTCGGTCAGCGCGGTGGCGTCCGCGATCGCGAACGGCACGTTCAGCATCCGGGCCAGGGTCTGCGCCAGCAGCGTCTTGCCGGAGCCGGTGGGGCCCAGCAGCAGGATGTTGGACTTGGCCAGCTCGATGGCGTCCTCGCGGCCGTTGCCACCGCTGCGGCCCGCCTCACCGGCCTGGACGCGCTTGTAGTGGTTGTAGACGGCGACCGACAGCGCCTTCTTGGCGAGGTCCTGGCCGACCACGTACTGGTCCAGGAACTCGTAGATCTCGCGCGGCTTCGGGAGTTCCTCGAAGCGCACCTCGGAGGTCTCGGCGAGTTCCTCCTCGATGATCTCGTTGCACAGGTCGATGCACTCGTCGCAGATGTACACGCCTGGGCCGGCGATCAGCTTCTTCACCTGCTTCTGCGACTTGCCGCAGAACGAGCACTTGAGCAGGTCGCCACCGTCTCCGATGCGTGCCACGAGGTGCTTCCCCTTCGCCAGGGGCCCCGCAGGGTTCCGGGGCCTGGTGCTGTGGACCGTCAACGCCGACGGCGCTCGGTCTCGCTATCCGACGGTACTCTGCCGGGCCCGTGATTCCGTCCTCTTCGCCAGGTCTGCCCTACGCCCTGGGCGAATTGATACCGAACAGATGCCGTCGCACGGGCCCGAGGATGGGCCGGGGCGGGGTGCGCACCCGGGTGCGCACCCCGCCCCGACGCGCCCCTCCCGACCCGCTCGCGGGCCGGGAGGGAGCCGACCTCAGGAGGTCAGCGAGGTCTTGCGGGTGGAGATGATCTGGTCGACCAGACCGTACTCGACGGCCTCCTCGGCGGTCAGGATCTTGTCGCGCTCGATGTCGTCGCGCACCTGCTCCGCCGACCGGTTGGAGTGCTTGGAGAGCATCTCCTCCAGCTGCTCGCGCATCCGGAAGATCTCCTTGGCCTGGATCTCCAGGTCGGACACCTGGCCGCGGCCGGTCTCGGTGTACGGCTGGTGGATCAGGATGCGGGCGTTCGGCAGCGCCATCCGCTTGCCGGGGGTGCCGGCGGCGAGAAGCACGGCCGCGGCGGAGGCCGCCTGGCCCATGCAGACCGTGGTGATGTCCGGCTTCACGTACTGCATGGTGTCGTAGATGGCCGTCAGGGCCGTGAACGAGCCGCCGGGCGAGTTGATGTACATCTGGATCTCGCGGTCCGGGTCCATCGACTCCAGGCACAGCAGCTGCGCCATGATGTCGTTCGCCGAGACGTCGTCGACCTGCGAGCCGAGGAAGATGATGCGCTCCTCGAACAGCTTGGCGTACGGGTCGTACTCGCGGATGCCCTGCGTGGTGCGCTCGACGAAGCGCGGGACGATGTAGCGGCCCTCGGCGCGCATGTCCTCGACGCGGGCCTGGGCGGCCGACAGGCTGGGGATGTTCATGGGGGTCCTTGTCCTCCGGGGCGTTGGGGCTGTGGTGTCGCGGGCCGGGCCGAGGCTCAGGCAGCGCCCGTGCCGCCGCCGCCGGGGACGTCCGCGGCGCTGTGCATGATCGCGTCGATGAGGCCGTACTCCAGGGCCTCCTCCGGGGTGAACCAGCGGTCGCGGTCGGAGTCGGCGGTGATCTGGTCGAAGGACTGGCCGCTGTGGTGGGCGATCAGCTCGGACATCCGCTTCTTGGTGCGGAGCAGCTGCTCGGCCTGGATGCGGATGTCGGTGGCGGAGCCGCCGAGGCCCGCGGAGGGCTGGTGCATCAGGATGGTCGAGTTGGGCAGCGAGAAGCGCTTGCCCGGGGCACCCGCGGTCAGCAGGAACTGGCCCATCGAGGCCGCCATGCCCATCGCGATGGTGACGACGTCGTTCTTGATGTACTGCATGGTGTCGTAGATCGCCATGCCGGCCGAGATCGAGCCGCCCGGGGAGTTGATGTAGAGGAAGATGTCCTTGTCCGGGTCCGCGGCCAGCAGCAGCAGCTGCGCGGTGATCTTGTTGGCGATGTCGTCGTCGACCGCCTGGCCGAGGAAGATGATCCGCTCGTTGAGCAGCCGGTTGTAGACCTGGTCGCCAAGGCCGCCGAGCACGTCACCAGCGGCGGCGTGCGGCGCCATCGGGCCAGGCATCTGCATCTGCGGGAACGTCACTTAGCCACCTGCTCAGTCGGGTTGGACGGTCGCTCCACGGCCGTCACGGTGTCGCACAGCTTCCGGGTATCACGTCGTGATTGTTGCTGTCCAAGGACCCTAACGCGCAGGCCGGGCCGCAGAATCCCTCACGCAGAACTGTTCGCTGTGAGCGCAGGGTCGCGGCGGCCGCGGGTGGGACGACAGCGGGCCCGGACACCGTACGGCGTCCGGGCCCGCTGCGGCCTGGAGGGGCTACCGGGGCGCTCAGGCCTCGGTCTTCTCCTCGGCGGCGTCAGCCTCGGCCTCGACGGTCTCAGCCGACTGCGACTCGTCGGCCTCGTCATCGTCGAAGTTGATCTCGTTGCCCTCGGTGTCGACGACCTTGGCGGCCTCGACCACGGTGGCCAGCGCCTTGCCGCGGGCGACCTCGCCGACCAGCAGCGGAACCTGGCCGCCCTGGACGACCTGCTGGGCGAACTGGTCCGGGGTGAGGCCAGAGCCGGCGGCGCGGCGGATGAGGTGCTCGGTCAGCTCCTCCTGGTTAACACCCAGCTCCTCGTTGGCGACGATCTGGTCCAGGACGAACTGGGTCTTGATGCCCTTCTTCGCCTGCTCCTCGATCTCCGCGTCCCACTCCTCGCGGGTCTTGCCCTGGGTCTCCAGGAAGGCGTCGAGGGTGAGGCCCATCGGCTGGAGCTGGTGGTGCTCCACGTTGTGCTTGCGGGTCTCGACCTCGTCCTTGAGGAGCTTCTCGGGGTACTCGATCTCAACCAGGGCGAGCAGCGCGTCCAGGACCTTCTCCTGGGCCTGGGTGGCCTGGTCGTACTCCTTCATGCGCTCGAGGCGCTTGCGGGAGTCGGCGCGCAGGTCCTCCAGGGTGTCGAACTCGCTGGCCAGCTGGGCGAACTCGTCGTCCAGCTCGGGCAGCTCCTTCTCCTGGACGGCGGTGACGGTGACGGTGACCTCGGAGGTCTTGCCCGCCTGGGTGCCACCCTTGAGCTCGGTCTCGAAGGTCTTCTCATCGCCGGCCGACAGGCCGATGACGGCCTCGTCGATGCCGTCGATCAGGCGGCCCGAGCCGATCTCGTAGCTGACGCCGTTGGCGGTGCCGTCCTCCGGCACCTCGCCGTCGACCTTGGCGACCAGGTCCACGACCACGATGTCGTCGGCCGTGGCGGCGCGCTCGACGTCCTTGACCGAGGAGAAGCGCTCGCGCAGCTGCTCCAGCGACTTCTCGATGTCCTCGTCGGAGACGGCGATCGGGTCGACGGTCACCTCGATGGAGGAGAACTCCGGCAGGGTGATCTCCGGGCGGACGTCCACCTCGGCGGTGAACTTCAGGTCGCCGCCGTCGGCGATCTTCTCGACACCCTCGATGTTGGTGATGTCGGGCTGGCCGAGGACCTCGATCTTGACCTCGTCGACGGCCTGCGTGTAGAAGCGCGGCAGGGCGTCGTTGACGGCCTCCTCCAGCACGGCACCACGGCCGAAGCGCTGGTCGATGACCCGGTTCGGGATCTTGCCCTTGCGGAAGCCCGGGACCGAGACCTGCTGGTTGATCTTCTTGTACGCCGCGTCGAGGCTGGGCTTGAGCTCCTCGAAGGGCACCTCGACGGTGAGTCGAACCCGGGTCGGGTTCAGAGTCTCGACGGCGCTCTTCACGGTTAGGTCTCCTATGGGCTTGCGGGCGGGTTGTCTCCGCCCGTCCCCGTCACCCGGCCGGAGCCGGAAGGGGTCGGACGAGACGGGCGATGGGCGGTTGGAGCTGCATCTCCCGTGGGGTGGACGGTGAGCTTGACTCCTCGCCCTCGTGCGGTTGACCTGGGTTGACGCCACAGGGACTACCGCCAGCGCCCCATCCTACCGGTACCACGAAAGGCGGACGCCAGACGCCACCGTACCGCCGCCGTGCAGCTCCGATACAGAACAGGGCCCCGCCCCGGTGGGCGAGACCCTGCCGCACTGTCGGGGTGACCGGATTCGAACCGACGGCCTTCCGCTCCCAAAGCGGACGCGCTACCAAACTGCGCCACACCCCGTGGTGCCGAGAGGAAGCGTACACGCCGGGCCTGCACGGCTCGCCGAGTTGTTCAGCTTGTTCCGCGCGGGCGCGACGCGCCCGAACCGCGCGGGCGCGCAGGGGCGGCGTGCGCGATGGGGTGTGCACTCGGGCGCCCGGACCAGGTAGGCTGTCCCCCGAACTTCCGGCCGGTGACGGCTGGGAGCGTCGTGCGGGCGTAGCTCAATGGTAGAGCCCTAGTCTTCCAAACTAGTCACGCGAGTTCGATTCTCGTCGCCCGCTCTCCGGTCCGGCCCCGGTGTGCTCAGCACACCGGGGCCGTCGGCGTTTGCGGGCCCGGCGGGCGTCCGAAGCCCGGAGCGCGTTCAGAGCCCGAGCCGGGCGGCCCGGGCGGCGGCCCGGTCCAGCAGCCGGTGGACGTCGCCCTCCCGGGTGGTGGGGCGGTCGTTGTACTCGTCAGGGGAACGCGCCGGCCGGCCGGTGGCGTGCAGCACCTCCATCAGCTGGACCCGGGCGGTGCGCACGGTGGCCTGGGTGCCGTAGCCGTGCGCCAGGACGGCGGCCTGCGCGCCCAGCAGGCAGACCCGGCCGGCCTCGTCCCACATCGCGCCCTGGAGCCAGCCGTGCGCCCCGATGTAGCGGGAGGCGAGCCTGAGGTGGTCGGCCGCGCTGACCGGGACGGGGCGCGCGGGGCGGCCCAGCGCCCGGTCGAGCAGGGTGGCCCTGGGCTCGGGGTGGCCGGCCTGCCAGGGCCGCGGGGTGCTGCCGTACGGGCAGACGTACGGCACCGGGGTGCGCGCGGGGGCGGGCAGCGAGGCGAGGTAGGCCTCGATCTCGGCGACCAGCCCGGAGCCCGCGGGGCCGGACGGCGCCGGCCCGGGGGCGAGGAGGACGGGTGGCGGCGGGGCGGTGGTGCGGGGCATGCGGGTCCTCCGGGCGGACGGCCTTCAGGTTCCGCTGCCCAAAGTGGGGCATACAGCACATTTCCGCGACCGGAGGACCGCGCGGTCCGCGTGGTTTCCCGGTGGGCTGTCGGGCCGATAGCCTCGGCGCGTTCGAGCGCAGTTCGAGCGCGACCCCAACCGCCGCGCTCCCCGAGGTGGAGGAGTCCCGGTGCGTCCACAGGAGCGACTGGCCGTCATTCAGCGCTGTGTGGTCCGGGAGATGGCGCGACTGGGCCAGGTGTTCCGCCCGGACGGCGAGGTGGTCCGCGGGCCCGGCACCACGGCGGTGGCGGTCCGCGAGCACCCCGGGGACGACGGCGCCGGGCACGTGGACCTCGGCTTCGTGCTGCACCTGGGCCGGGCGGACGCCCCGGTGGTGTGGGACTGCGCGGCCGGCCTCGGCAAGACCGAGGAGGAGAAGCTCGCCAACGCGGTGAAGATGTGGGCGACCACCACCGCGTCGGTGCTGGTCGGGTTCGCGGACGGCCGCGGGGGGCACGCCGACCGTCCGGACCTGCCCGGCCTCCCGGGCTGGCGCGCGGTGCAGGGGCCGGCCGCGGTGTTCGGCTTCGGCAACGAGCACCTGGCGGGCTGGCTGGCCGAGCACCGGGTGCTGCCCGCGCTGGCGCCCGCGCTGCGCGCGGAGTTGACCGGCCCTGGGCCGGTGGGCGTCAAGCTCTTCCTGGGCGGGAAGGCGGGGGACGACGTCGCCGAGGTCCGGGTGGGCGGCGAGGTGTCGGAGGCGGCGTCGGCGGCGCTGCGCGCGCTGGACTGGCCGCGGGGTGAACGGCTGTGCTGGGCGCGGCTGTTCGTCCTGCTGACGGCCGAGTCCACGGCAGCGGGGCAGCACACGTCGGCGGGTGCCGTGACACCCGCACCGATGCGTGTCCCGGCCCCGGCGGCGGCGCGCCCCCGGGGACTGTTCGCCCGCTGGCGGGAAGCCAGACGGGCCGGCCGGTGACGGTGGCTCGCCCGATCGCCTCCGGGCGTGCCGACACCGGTGGTCGGCCCGGCCGGATCAGCCGCCGGTGATGCCGGAGATGCTGTGCGCCAGGTTGGCCAGCAGCGAGTTGATGGAGCCCGCGACCGTGGTCTCGTGCAGCATGAAGCCGAACAGGGCGGCGACGATCGCGTGCGGGATCTTCATCTGCTTGTTGCGGATGAAGATGATGCACAGGATCGCGAACAGGACCAGTGCGGAGACGGAGAGTGCCACCCGGACTCACTTCCTCGTTTTCATAGCGGGGTGCCACCGCCCGGCGGCACCTGCGAAAGCCGGACCCCGGCCTGTCCGACGGTCCCGAGGCGGAATCGCGGACCGTCCGGCACGCCGCCGGCGAGGGAGCCCACAGTCGACCGCTGTCTGTCGTGCCGCACGTGACGCCCCCCATCCCCCGAATCCTGAACAGTCCCGCCCGGACTCAGTGTGGTCGACCGTGCCGATTGCGTAAAGGTCTGAAAGTCAGTCCAACGCCGATATCCTGCGGTGCGAGACGACTTTCCGCCGACCGGGACGATAGCGGAGCCATCCTGACGAATCGTCGGCGGGGCCGGGCTGAGCGGCCGGAAAACGGCCGGGGGCGGGTAGCGGAAGCCACTGGTCCGGTCAGTCGACGGGCCTTCCGATTTGGCTGAAGATCAGCTGCCAGGCTTGACAGCGGCGGGTGCCCTCGCCCTGTGCCCCGTGGCGGGTGTCAGTCCCGCCAGAGCAGCAGCACGGCGCGGTCGTCGTTGATGTCCCGGGCGACCGTCTCGATCAGCGCGGCCGCGGCGCCGGTGCCCGTGCCGGGTCCGGCGCCGGGCACCAGCCGGTCCGCCTCCCCCATCAGCCGGTCCATGCCCTCCGTGAGGTCCCGGCCCGGCGCCTCGACCATGCCGTCGGTGCACAGCATCAGCACGTCGCCGCGGTTCAGCCGGCCGCGCACGCCGTCGAACTTGGCGCCGTCGTAGATCCCGAGCAGCGGGCCCTCGGCCTGCTTGACCTCCCAGCGGCCCTCCCCGGCCAGCCGCTGCATGCCCGGCAGGTGCCCGGCCGAGAGCAGTTCGTACTCCCCGGTGTCCAGGTCCAGCACCAGGTGGACGGCGGTGGCGAAGCCCTCCTCCCAGGACTGGCGCAGCAGGTAGCCGTTGGCGGCGGGCAGGAAGTCGTGCGCGGGCAGCGAGCCGACCAGGCCGCCGAAGGCGCCGGAGAGCAGCAGCGCCCGGGAGCCGGCGTCCATGCCCTTGCCGGAGACGTCCGCGAGGACCACCTCCAGCAGCCGCTGGCCGGGGCCGGTGCGCGCGGCGACCACGAAGTCCCCGGAGAAGGACTGGCCGCCGGCCGGGCGCAGCGCCATGTCCGCGTGCCAGCCGTCCGGCAGCTCGGGCACCCGGCTCTGCACCCGCAGCCGCTCGCGCAGGTCGAACAGCATGGTGGAGCCGCCCCACCAGGGCACGCCGACCCGGGCCCGGAACTGGGCGAGCAGCAGGCCGCCCACCCCGGCGGCGCCGACCACCAGGGCCGCGCCCGGGGTCACGCCGTAGAGGTAGGCCTCGGGGTTGTCGCTGGCGACCCGCTGGCCGGTGTGGATCACGGACTCGGAGGAGAGGCCGAGCGCGGCCAGCGCGTAGAGCACGACCAGGCTGCCGGGGCGCAGCAGCAGTGCGCCGGCCAGGATCGGCAGGACCAGGGAGGTGGGCGGGGCCCAGTCGGGCATCCAGATGTTGAGCAGGATCAGCAGCGGTACGAGCAGGGCGAGCGCGCAGAGCACCGGCCAGTCGGCGGCGCCGCCGCGGAAGTAGTCCACACCGGCTGTGCGCAGCCTTCGGCGGACCCGGCGGACCCTCTTGCGCAACCGGGCCGTCACGGACTCGGACGCCGGGGCGGCGCCGGGCCTCGTCGCAGTCGTCTGGGGCGGTGTGCCCGGCGCTCTGCCAGCCATGGGGCACGACCCTATCCACGGGCACCGCCCGGCGTCGACGGGCCGGGGGCGGGCACGGGTGCCGGAGCGCGGGGCGCCCAGTGGGTTTCGGCCGATCGGCGGGGTTGCGGGCGCGCCGTCAGGAGGCGTACGCGGGTTGGGCGTACGAACCGCGCGGGCGGCGCGTGCGCCCCGCGTGCGGGGGTGTCGGCGAGCGGTGGCCTGTGGCCGATCCCACAGGCGGCGCGGGGTCGTCCCGGGCGCGTCACGCGGTTTCCGGGGGCGCCCGTCCCGCGGTTTCCGGGGTGTCCGCAGACGGCGGCGGCCGGTCGCACGGGAGCGTGCGGCCGGCCGTCCGGGGAGGGTGGGTGGTGGGATCAGCCCTGGGGGTGGTGGGCCGGGATCGGCGGGAGCTCGCCGGTGGTCTCGTACTCGCTCAGCATCTCGATCCGGCGGGTGTGCCGGGGCTCGCCGCTGTACGGGGTCTTGAGGAAGACCTCGACGAACTCGGTGGCCTCCTCCTGGGTGTGCATGCGGCCGCCGATGGAGATCACGTTGGCGTTGTTGTGCTGACGGCCGAGCTCGGCGGTCTGCACGCTCCAGGCCAGCGCGGCCCGGACGCCCTTGACCTTGTTGGCGGCGATCGCCTCGCCGTTGCCCGAGCCGCCGATCACGATGCCCAGGGCGTCCTCGTCGGCGGCGGTGCGCTCGGCGGCACGCAGGCAGAACGGCGGGTAGTCGTCCTCGGCGTCGTAGATGTGCGGCCCGCAGTCGACCGGCTCGTGGCCGGCCCCCTTGAGCCACTCCACGAGGTGGTTCTTCAGTTCGTATCCGGCATGGTCGGAGCCCAGGTACACGCGCATGCCATGAGTGTGGCATGCGGGTGCGCCCGGGCCCGACCACGGGTGGGCCGACCGGGGTGGCCGGTGGAGCCGGCCGGTGGGTCGGCGCGGGCCGGGCGGGTCAGCGCCGGCCGACCAGCTTCCAGGCCAGCGGCAGGGCGCCGGCGGCGAGGGCGGCCTTGAGGGCGTCGCCGACCAGGTACGGGTAGAGGCCGAGCTCGGCGGCCCGGGCGAGCGGCACGTGCAGCGACAGGGCGAGGTACGGGACGCCGACCGCGTAGATGGCGAGGCTGCCGAGGACCATGGTGACCGCGGTGTTGACCGGGGTGCGGTCGGCGCCGCGGCGGGCCAGCGCGCCGGTCAGGGCGGCGGCCAGGACGAAGCCGAGCACGTAGCCGAAGGAGGCCGTCGCCCAGCCGGAGGTGCCCTCGGCGAACCAGGGCAGGCCCGCCATGCCGGCCAGCAGGTACAGCACGAGCGAGGCGACGCCGCGGCGGGCGCCGAGCGCGGTGCCGACCAGCAGGGCGGCGAAGGTCTGGCCGGTGACCGGCACCGGCGAGCCGGGGACGTTCACCGACAGCTGGGCTGCCACGCCGGTCAGCGCGGCGCCGCCGACCACCAGGGCCAGGTCGCGGGCCTGGGCGCCGAGCCGGGTGGAGGCGGCGGGCAGCAGGTCGGCGAGGACGGCGCGGCGCGGTATCGGGGTGGTGGCAGTGGCCATCGGGGCTCCTCCGTGAGGTCCAGGTGAGTGAACACCTGTGAACCTACGCGGTGATCCACTGCGCGAACGGCACGGTTTCGGACAAACCCGGGCCGTCGGGTGTTGTCGGAACCGGCCCCGGACGACTCCTGGTCACAACATGATCACGTTAGGTTTCGACATGGTCCGCATCGTGAGCCCGAAGCGATCATCTTTGGCATGGACAGGGGCGCCGCCGGATATTGGACAGCTCATGTCGCATACCGCACAGTCTGGAACCACCCCTATGGCCCCCACCTCCGCCCCTACGGCGACCGGGACCCCCGCCGGCATCCGCCCGGCCGCCGACCCGGCGTCTGGTGGCCAGCAGCTCACCCACGGGCTGAAGCAGCGCCACCTGTCCATGATCGCCCTCGGCGGCGTGATCGGCGCCGGCCTCTTCGTCGGCTCCGGCGCCGGCATCGCGGCCGCCGGCCCGGCGATCATCCTGGCGTTCGTGCTCTCCGGCCTCCTGGTCATGCTGATCATGAGAATGCTCGGTGAGATGTCCGCCGCCCGCCCGGCCTCCGGATCGTTCTCGGTGCACGCCGAGAAGGAGATCGGCCCCTGGGCCGGGATCACGGCCGGCTGGATGTACTGGGTGATGCTCTGCTGCGGCGTGGCCGCCGAGGCCACCGCCGCCGGGAAGATCGTCAACGGCTGGATACCCGGCGTCTCCGCCTGGGTCTGGGTCGCCCTGTTCATGGTGTTCTTCTGTGCCAGCAACCTCACCGCGGTGAAGAACTTCGGCGAGTTCGAGTTCTGGTTCGCCGCGATCAAGGTCGCCGCCATCGTCACCTTCCTGGTCCTCGGCGGGCTCGGCATCGCCGGCGTGATCGGCCCCGGCGCCCCCGGCACCGCGAACCTCACCGGCCACGGCGGCTTCCTGCCCAACGGCATGGACGGACTGATCGTCGGCCTGCTCGCCTCGGTCTTCGCGTACGGCGGTCTGGAGACCGTCACCATCGCCGCCGCCGAGTCCGACGACCCCAAGAAGAACGTCGCCAACGCCGTGCGCACCGCGGTGTGGCGGATCGGGATCTTCTACATCGGCTCGATGGCCCTGGTCGTCACCCTGGTCTCCTGGCAGGACCCGAAGGTCGTCTCCGACGGCCCGTACGTCACCGTGCTGAGCCACCTCGGGGTGCCCGCCGCCGGGACGATCATGCAGGTGGTGGTGCTGGTCGCGCTGCTGTCCGCGATGAACGCCAACATCTACGGCGCCTCCCGGATGGCGTACTCGCTGGTCGGCCGCGGCCAGGGCCCCAAGTCGCTGGCCAAGGTCAGCGGCGGGGTGCCGCGCAGAGCCGTACTGGTCTCCTGCCTGTTCGGCTTCGGCGCCGTGCTGGCCGCCAAGTTCTGGCCGGACACCGTGTTCACCTGGCTGATGAACACCACCGGTGTGGCGATCCTGGTGGTCTGGCTGTTCATCTGCGTGGTCCAGCTGCGGATGCGCCGCCGGCTGCAGCGCGAGGCGCCCGAGCTGCTCACCGTGAAGATGTGGGGCTACCCGTACCTGACCTGGATCGCGATGGCCGCGGTGGTCGGCATCCTCGCCCTGATGACCACCACCGAGGGCAACCGCGACCAGCTGTACGCGGCCGGCGTGCTGGTCGCCGGACTCGCCGTCGCCGGGCTGCTCAAGCAGCGCCGGGACGCCGCCGCCCTGCGCTGACCCACCCGGACGCGCAAACGGCGAGGGCCCGGTACCGAGGGGTACCGGGCCCTGCCGCGTCCTACGCCGCGCTCACGCGTTCCGCGCGGTGCTCACGCGTTCCGTGCCGTGCTCACTCGAAGGAGGGGCCGGCCGTCCGGGTGCGCTTGATCTCGTAGAAGCCCGGGGTGGAGGCCACCAGCAGGGTGCCGTCCCACAGCCGGGCCGCGGCCTCGCCCTTCGGGGCGGGGGTGACCACCGGGCCGAAGAAGGCCACCCGCTCGCCGTCCGCGCCCTCGACCGCGATCACCGGGGTGCCGACGTCCTCGCCGACCAGGCCGATGCCCTCCTTGTGCGAGGCGCGCAGGGCCTCGTCGTACGCGTCGGTGCCGGCCGCGTCGGCCAGCTCGACCGGCAGGCCCGCGGCCACCAGGGCGGCCTCGATGGTCTCCCGGTTCTGCGGCAGGCCCTGGTTGTGGAAGCGCAGGCCCAGCTCGGTGTAGAGCCGGCCGAGGACCTCGGGGCCGTGCTGCTGCTCGGCGGCGATGCAGACCCGCACCGCGCCCCAGGCGTTGTCCAGCAGCTCCCGGTAGCTCTCCGGGAGGTCCCGGTGCTCGTTGAGCACCGAAAGGCTCATCACGTGCCAGTGCACGTCGACCGGACGCAGCTGCTGGACCTCGATCAGCCAGCGGGAGGTCATCCACGCCCACGGGCAGGCCGGGTCGAACCAGAAGTCGGCGGTCTTGCGCTCAGCGGCAGTCGTCACTGCGTGTCGTCCTTCGTGAGGTGGTCCGAGGCAGGGAGGGGTTCCGTCCCCGGAACGCCAACACCCGCCCGACGCCGGTGATTCCGGTGCGAACGCGGCGGTCTGTGCAATGGTACTGACGGCGTGGGCCGTGAAAGGATGGCCCCGCGCGCGGAGCACACCCCGCGCCGAGACCGCACCACCCCACAGGCGCACCACCGTGCGAGCCGGACAAAGGAGTACCGCCGTGCCGGGCAAGAACCTCAGCCGCGACGAGGCGCAGCAGCGGGCCAGCATCCTGGCCGTGGACGGCTACCAGGTCCGGCTGGACGTGACCTCGGCCCCGGACCAGGCGGCCGGCACCTTCCGGTCCACCACGACCGTCACCTTCCGCTGCTCCCAGCCCGGTGCGGACACCTTCCTCGACCTGCTCGCCCCCGCCGTCCGCTCGGTCACCCTCAACGGCCGCGCCCTCGACCCGGCCACCGCCTACGACGGCGCCCGGGTGCACGTCGACGGCCTGGCCGCCGAGAACGTGCTGACCGTCGAGGCGGACTGCGCCTACAGCCGCACCGGCGAGGGCCTGCACCGCTTCGTCGACCCGGTGGACGGCGAGACCTACCTCTACACCCACTACGAGCCGGCCGACGCCCGCCGGGTGTTCGCGAACTTCGAGCAGCCCGACCTGAAGGCCCCGTGCACCTTCACCGTGACCGCCCCCGCGGCCTGGGACGTGTGGTCCAACGCCGCCCACGAGAAGGTCGGCGCCGAAGGCGACGCCCGTACCTGGGAGTTCGCGCCGACCAAGCCGATCTCCACCTACCTCACCGCCGTCGTGGCCGGCCCGTACCACGTCGCCCGCGACCACTACCGCCGCGAGCTGGCCGACGGCACCGCGCTGGAGATCCCGCTCTCCGCGATGTGCCGCAAGTCGCTGGCCCCGTACTTCGACGCGGACGAGATCCTCGGCGTCACCAAGCTCGGACTCGACTTCTTCCACGAGGAGTTCGACTACCCGTACCCCTTCGGCAAGTACGACCAGGCCTTCGTCCCCGAGTACAACATCGGCGCGATGGAGAACCCCGGCTGCGTCACCTTCCGTGAGGAGTTCGTCTTCCGCTCGAAGGTCACCGACGCCGCGTACGAGGGCCGGGCCAACGTCATCCTGCACGAGATGGCGCACATGTGGTTCGGCGACCTGGTCACCATGCGCTGGTGGGACGACCTGTGGCTGAAGGAGTCGTTCGCCGACTTCATGGGCTCCTACGGCCTGATCGGCGCCCGCACCCGGTACTCCTCGGCCTGGGTCACCTTCGCCAACCAGCGCAAGGCCTGGGCCTACCGGCAGGACCAGTTCCCCACCACCCACCCGATCACCGCGGACATCCGGGACCTCGAGGACGCCAAGCTCAACTTCGACGGGATCACCTACGCCAAGGGCGCCTCCGTCCTCAAGCAGCTGGTGGCGTACGTCGGCTCGGAGGCCTTCTTCGAGGGCGCCCGCCGCTACTTCAAGCGCCACGCCTTCGGCAACACCGAGCTGGGCGACCTGCTGGAGGTGCTGGAGGAGACCAGCGGCCGCGACCTCAAGGCCTGGGCCGCCGCCTGGCTCCAGACCTCCGGGGTCAACGCGCTCACCCCGCAGGTCACCACCGACGCCGAGGGCCGGATCACCGAGCTGGCCGTGCTCCAGGACGGCACCGCGGACGATTCCGCGACTCCGTCGCGTGGCCTCCGCCCGCACCGGATCGCGGTCGGCCTGTACGACCGGGACGCCGGCGGCGCCCTGGTGCGCACCGGCCGGATCGAGCTGGACGTCACCGGTGCCCGGACCGTCGTCGCCGAGGCCGTCGGGCTGGCCCGCCCGGCGCTGGTGCTGCTCAACGACGACGACCTGACCTACTGCAAGATCCGCTTCGACGAGGAGTCGCTGGAGGCCCTGCGCACCGGCCTCGGCGACATCCGCGACGAGCTGGCCCGCGCGCTGACCTGGTCCGCGGTCTGGAACCTCACCCGGGACGGCCTGATGCCGGCCCGCGACTACGTCGCCCTGGTGCTGCGGTTCGCCGGCCAGGAGGGCAACATCGGCGTGCTCCAGTCGCTGCACGCCCAGGCCAAGACCGCCGTCGACCTGTACGCCGACCCGGCCTGGCGCGGCGAGGGCGGCCGGCTGCTCGCCGACGGCGCCCTGCGCGAGCTGCGCGACGCCGTCCCCGGCAGCGACCACCAGCTGGCCTGGGCCCGCTTCCTCGCCCAGACCGCGGGCGGCGCCGAGCACCTCGGCCTGGTCCGCGGGCTGCTGTCCGGCAGCGCCCGGATCGACGGCCTGGAGGTCGACCAGGACCTGCGCTGGTCGCTGTGGCTGGCGCTCGCCGCGTCCGGCCAGGCCACCGACGAGGAGCTGGCCGCCGAGCTGGCCGCCGACAACACCGCGAGTGGCAAGCGGCACCACACCCAGTGCCTGGCCGCCCGGCCCACCGCGGAGGCCAAGGCCGCCGCCTGGTCGGCCGTGATCGACTCGGACGAGCTGCCGAGCGCCCTGGTCGAGGCCAACACCGCGGGCTTCTCGATCCCCTCCCAGCGCGACCTGAGCGCCCTCTACGCGGCGCCGTACTTCAAGCTGCTGGAGCGGGTCTGGGCCGAGCGGACCATCGAGATCGCGATGCGGATCGTCGGTGGCTTCTTCCCGATCGCCCAGACCGACGAGCAGACCCTGGCCGAGGCCGACGCCTGGCTGGCCGGGCACCCGCAGGCCGCGCCGGCGCTGCGCCGCCTGGTGCTGGAGCGCCGGGACGACCTGGCCCGCGCGCTGCGGGCGCAGGCCTGCGACCGGGCCTGACGGGCAGCGCGCACCGCGACGGCCGCGGGCCGCGCCGGCCGTACGCCGCCGAGACCGGGCCGCCGAGACCGAGGGCCCCGGCCGCTCCCCGGATTCCGGGAGCGGCCGGGGCCCTCGGCCGTGGGAGGCCGGTCAGTCGCGGCGCAGGCCGCGGTCCAGCGCGGCGATCGCGCTGCCCTGGGCGTCGTCGCCGTCCAGCGACCAGACCATCACCCCGGCCAGGTCGTTCCAGCGCGTGTACCGCGCCTTCTGGGTGAGCACGTCGGCGGTGTCGTAGCTGTAGAAGGTGGTGCCGTCGTACTTCCAGGACGCGCCGTGGTCGCGGTCCAGGTAGGCCTTGCCCGGCAGCTCGTTGATCTCCCGGTAGGAGCGGTCGGGCGCGGACGCGGTGGCGCTCTGGAAGAGGCCGCCGCGCTTGCCGGGGGCGACGCCGGTCCAGCCGTGGCCGTACAGCGGGGCGCCGAGGACGAGTTGCTCGGAGGGCATCCCGCGCTCCTGGTAGTGGGTCACGGCGGTGTCGGCGCTGCGCTGCCGCGGGTCCGGGTCGGTCGGGTCGGAGTACAGGTTGGCCTGGTGGTTGGCCGGGCCCTTGCCCTCCCAGGGGCCGTGCAGGTCGTAGGTCATCACGTTCAGCCAGTCCATCGACTCGCTCAGCTGCGGCAGTTCGAGCCGGTCGGCGACGGTCTCGTTGGCGGCCACGGCGGCGGTCAGCAGGTAGTGCTTGCCCTTCCTGCCGCTCAGCGCGTCCAGCTGGTCGCGGAACTCCCGCATCAGCAGCGTGAAGTTGTGCCCGTCCTCGGGGCGGACCACGTTGCCCGCGTCCCCGCCGCCGCCCGGGTACTCCCAGTCGATGTCGATGCCGTCGAAGACGCCCGCGGCCGCGCCCCGGCCGCCCTCCGGGGAGTCCGCCAGGACCGGCAGGTCGCCCTTGAGGTAGAGGTCGATGCAGGAGGAGACGAACTTCCTGCGGGACTCCTCGGTGGCGGCCGCGTCGGAGAAGTACTTGGACCAGGTCCAGCCGCCCAGCGAGATGACCGTGCGCAGCTGGGGGTTCTTCGCCTTGAGCTTGCGCAGCTGGTTGAAGTGGCCCTTCAGCGGCTGGCCCGGGGCGTCGGCCACGCCGTCCACCGACTCGGCGGCGGAGAAGGAGCGCTGGTAGTCGTCCCGGGCGTCGCCCTGGCCGGGCTCGTTGCTCTCGAAGCAGGTGCCGTCGGCGGAGACGTTGCCGAAGGCGTAGTTGATGACGGTGAGCCTGGCCGCCTGGCCGGACTCCTGGACCCGCTTGGCGGAGCTGTCGGTGCCCCACTGGGTGAAGTAGCCGACCCGTTGGCCCTTCAGCTTCGGGCCGTGCCGTCCGTCGGCGGCGTTGGCGGTGGCGGGGGCGGCGAGCAGCGCGGCGACGGTGGCGGCGGCGAGCAGGGCTGAGGCGCGAGTGGGCATACCGGACCTGTTCTCTGAAGCGACGTCAAATGGTCTGGACCAGATGGCACAGAGGTTTAGTCCATCCGCCGTTCACCGCACAAGGGGTCGGCGGCAACCGGCGCAGTATGCAAAAGCCCGGGGCAGCATGCAGAAGCCCGGCGCGGCATGCAGAAGCGGAGAGGGGCCGGACCGCGAAGTGCGGTCCGGCCCCTCTCAGGCCTGTGCCGGGACTCAGCCGATCAGCGAGCGCAGCACGTACTGCAGGATGCCGCCGTTGCGGTAGTAGTCCGCCTCACCGGGGGTGTCGATGCGGACGACCGCGTCGAACTCCTTGTCACCGGCCTTGACCTTGACGGTCTTCGGGGTGCGGCCCTCGTTGAGCTCGGTCACGCCGGTGATGGAGAAGGTCTCCTCGCCGGTCAGGCCGAGGGACTCGGCGTTCTCGCCCTCCGGGAACTGCAGCGGCAGGACGCCCATGCCGATCAGGTTCGAGCGGTGGATGCGCTCGTACGACTCGGCGATGACGGCCTTGACGCCCAGCAGCGCGGTGCCCTTGGCGGCCCAGTCGCGGGACGAGCCGGAGCCGTACTCCTTGCCGGCCAGGACGACCAGCGGGATGCCGGCGGCCTGGTAGTTCTGCGAGGCGTCGTAGATGAACGACACCGGCGCGTCGGCCTGGGTGAAGTCGCGGGTGTAGCCGCCCTCGGTGCCCGGCGCGATCTGGTTGCGCAGGCGGATGTTGGCGAAGGTGCCGCGGATCATCACCTCGTGGTTGCCACGACGGGAACCGTAGGAGTTGAAGTCGCGCTTCTCGACACCGTTGGCGGTCAGGTACTGCGCCGCCGGGGTGCCCGGCTTGATGTTGCCGGCCGGGGAGATGTGGTCGGTGGTGACCGAGTCGCCCAGCTTGGCCAGGACACGGGCGCCGGCGATGTCGGTCACCGGGCTCGGGGTCTTGGCCATGCCCTCGAAGTACGGGGGCTTGCGGACGTAGGTGGACTCGGCGTCCCACTCGAAGGTGTTGCCGGTCGGGACCGGGAGCGACTGCCAGCGGTGGTCACCGGCGAAGACGTCCTGGTAGCCCTTGTCGAACATGGCCTCGTCGATGGAGCCGGCGACGACGTCGGCGACCTCCTGCTCCGACGGCCAGATGTCGGCGAGGAAGACGTCGTTGCCGTCGGCGTCCTGGCCCAGGGCGTCCTTGGTGATGTCGACGTTCATGTTGCCGGCGAGGGCGTAGGCGACCACCAGCGGCGGGGAGGCCAGGTAGTTCATCTTGACGTCGGGGTTGATCCGGCCCTCGAAGTTGCGGTTGCCGGAGAGCACCGAGACGACCGCGAGGTCGGACTCGTTGACGGCGGCCGAGACCTCCTCGGGCAGCGGGCCCGAGTTGCCGATGCAGGTGACGCAGCCGTAGCCGACCAGGTTGAAGCCCAGCTTCTCCATGTACGGGAGCAGGCCGGCCTTCTCGTAGTAGTCCATGACGACCTTGGAGCCGGGCGCCAGGGTGGTCTTGACCCAGGGCTTGACGCGCAGGCCCTTCTCCACGGCCTTCTTCGCCAGCAGGGCGGCGCCCAGCATGACGGAGGGGTTGGAGGTGTTGGTGCAGGAGGTGATCGAGGCGATCACGACCGCGCCGTTGTCGATCTCGTAGGCCGAGCCGTCGGGGGCGGTGACGGCGGTCGGCTTCGAGGCCTCGGCGGAGTAGGTCGGCAGCGCCTCGGCGAACCTCTCGGCGGCCTCGGCCAGGATCACGCGGTCCTGCGGGCGCTTCGGGCCGGAGATCGACGGGACGACGGTGGAGACGTCCAGCTCCAGGTACTCGGAGTAGACCGGCTCGTGCGCCGGGTTGTGCCAGAGACCCTGCTCCTTGGCGTACGCCTCGACCAGGGCGAGCTGCTGCGCGTCACGGCCGGTGAGCTTCAGGTAGTTGATGGTCTCGGCGTCGATCGGGAAGATCGCGCAGGTCGAGCCGAACTCCGGCGACATGTTGCCGATGGTGGCGCGGTTGGCCAGCGGGATGGAGCCGATGCCGTCGCCGTAGAACTCGACGAACTTGCCGACCACACCGTGCTTGCGCAGCATCTCGGTGATGGTGAGCACCAGGTCGGTGGCGGTGGTGCCGGCCGGCAGCTCGCCGGTCAGCTTGAAGCCGACGACGCGCGGGATCAGCATGGAGACCGGCTGGCCGAGCATGGCGGCCTCGGCCTCGATGCCGCCGACGCCCCAGCCCAGCACGCCCAGGCCGTTGACCATGGTGGTGTGCGAGTCGGTGCCGACGCAGGTGTCCGGGTAGGCCTGGCCGTTGCGGACCATGACGGTGCGGGCCAGGTGCTCGATGTTCACCTGGTGGACGATGCCGGTGCCCGGCGGGACGACCTTGAACTCGTCGAAGGCGGTCTGGCCCCAGCGCAGGAACTGGTAGCGCTCCTTGTTGCGGCCGTACTCGATCTCGACGTTCTGGGTGAACGCGTCCTTGGTGCCGAACTTGTCGGCGATGACCGAGTGGTCGATGACCAGCTCGGCCGGGGCCAGCGGGTTGATCTTCGCCGGGTCGCCGCCCAGCTCCTTGACGGCCTCACGCATGGTGGCGAGGTCGACCACGCACGGCACGCCGGTGAAGTCCTGCATGATCACGCGGGCCGGGGTGAACTGGATCTCCTGGCTCGGCTGGGCGTTCTCGTCCCAGTTGCCGAGGGCGCGGATGTGGTCGGCGGTGATGTTCGCGCCGTCCTCCGTGCGGAGCAGGTTCTCCAGCAGCACCTTGAGGCTGTACGGCAGCCGCTCGGAACCCTCGACGGCGGAGAGCTTGAAGATCTCGTACGACTCGTCGCCCACCTGCAGCGAGCTGCGGGCGTCGAAGCTGTTCGCGGACACGACTGACTCCTTCTGGGTGCTTCGTGCGATATCCGGCCGTCACACGGTGGTAAGGTCAGCCTTACTTAGGCCTACCTTGCCCGCATCGCCGGCGAGCGCCTCTCGGCAAGTATCTTGATGTCGAGATATATCGTAAGGGGCAGTTATCTCGATGTCGAGATAAACCATAGTGCATGCCGTGACTCACCGGTCGTCCGGGCCGCGCCGCTTGCGCTCCAGCCTGATCAGCCAGACCGCACCCGCCACGACGGCGGCCGCCATCAGCAGCACCACCACAAGCTCACCACCGGATCCGCCGGTCGGCGAGGGGGCGATGTCGGCCAGCAGGGTCGTCGTCACTCTTCGTCCTCCGTTCGCGCCCGGTTCGCTCCCAGGCCCAGAACCAGCATCAACAGCACCGGGAACTCCAGGTACGCGTGGTAACTCGCCAACGCCGCGTACACCGACCGGCCCTGGGCGTAATCCACGGCGAACAACAGGGCCAGCAGCACACCCGCTCCCGCACCCAGCCCCCAGGCCCGCACCCCGCGCAGCCCCGGCACCCGGGCGTCGAAGCGCTCCGCCGCCTCCGGCGCGTAGCGGGGCAGGAACCAGACCCAGACCACGTAGTGCATCGTCTGCAGGAACGCGAACACCGCCAGGAAACGCAGCCCCACCTGCGGCGTCAGCCAGCCGGGCGGGGTGTAGGCGGCGGCCAGCCGGTCCGTCCAGCCGCCGGGGCGCTGCGTCAGCGGGCCGTCCAGCAGACCGCTCAACAACAGCGCCGGAACCAGCAGCACCCAGGCCGACTGCAGCGCCAGGAACGCCGCACGGCCCCGCGCCAGCCGGCGCGACCACTCGGCCAGGAACAGCAGCGGCACCACGTTGTGCAGGTGCGCCAGCACCACGAAGTGGTATCCGGGGAAGGCCAGCGAGGCCGCCCCCGCCGCCGCCAGCAGCACCGCGCCCACCGCCGACAGCCGCCGGCGGCCGCGCAGCCCGTACCGGCAGGCCGCCGCCAGCAGGCCGTACGCCAGCAGGATCTCCGCCGACTGGGCGACCCGGGAGGGTGGCAGCAGGCGGCACAGCACGATGCCGGTCACCAGGACCAGCAGCAGCCGCAGCAGCGGGCCGGCCAGGACGGCCGCGAAACGGCCGGCCACGTAGCGCAGCTCCAGCACGTTGTGCAGCAGGCCGAAGGCGGCCAGACCCAGCACCGCCAGGCCGGTCGGCGCCCGCAGGGCCAGCGCCAGGGCGAGGACGGCCGACAGGGCGAAGCCCGCGAACGGCGCGGCGCCCAGCCGGGCGGCCGGGCCGGGTGCGGGCCAGGCGGTGGCCGCGGGGGCGGGTGGGGCCGCGGGGGCGGGTGCCGTCGTGGATGGGGCCGCGGGGGCGGGTGGGGCCGCGGGGGCGGGTGGGGCCGCGGGGGCGGGTGCCGTCGTGGATGGGGCCGCGGGGGCGGGTGGGGCCGCGGGGGCGGGTGCCGTCGTGGATGGGGCCGCGGGGGCGGGTGCCGTCGTGGATGGGGCCGCGGGGGCGGGTGCCGTCGTGGATGGGGCCGTGGAGGCGGGTGCCGTCGTGGATGGAGCCGCGGGGGCGGGTGCCGTCGTGGATGCGCCCGTGCTCGTCGTCGCCATGTCCCCCCCTTTCCATGGCACGATCCCCGCCGTGCGCTACCCGGTGGCCCTCGCCCTCACCCTGCTGACCGAGACGCCCGTCTACACCGCCGCCCTGGTACGGGTGGGGCGGGCCCGTCCCGGCCGGGCGGCCGTGGCCGCCGTCCTGGTCAACCTGGTGACGCACCCACTGCTCTGGTGGACCCTGCGGCACTGGACCGACGGACCGGCGGCAGCGTACTGGACGGGCTTCGTGCTCGGCGAGGGGGCGGTCTGCGCGACCGAGGCGCTGCTGCTGTGCCCGCTCGCCGGGCTGCGCCCGCGCGACCCGCTGCCCTGGCTCGCCGCCGGCACCGCCAACGCCGCCTCCCTGCTGGCCGGGCTGCTGATCGGGATCTGAGCGCCACCCGTCCCCCGGCCGCAACGTGGCCGCCGGGCCCGGGCGTCCGACCATTCGCGGCGGGCGGAGCCCGCCACGACGGGGTGCGACCGGGAACATCCCGTCCGCCCCGGGCACCCCCGAGCCCGGCTCCGCCGGACGAGGGCCGCCCCGGTACCGTGGCCGGTGAGTTGACGTGCGGGAACGGGCAGGGGCCGACTGATGATCGTGGTGGACGCATCCGCGCTGGTGCTGGCGCTCGCCGACCAGGGCCCGCGCGGGGTCAGGGCCCGCGCGGAACTCGCCTCCGGCGGCGAGTGGGTGGCGCCCGAGCACGTCGTCGTCGAGGTGATGCAGTCGCTGCGCGGGCTCTACCTGGCCAAGGAGCTGACCGCCGAGCGGGTCGCCGAACTCACCGGGGAACTCGCGGCGGTGACGATCCGCAAGGTCGAGGTGGCGCCGCTGCTCGGCCGGATCTGGGAGCTCAAGGACAACCTGACCCCGGACGACGCCGCGTACGTCGCGGTCGCCGAGCGGTACGGGGTGCCGCTGGTCACCGCCGACCTTCGGCTGATGCGGGCCAGCGGGCCGCGCTGCGAGATCCGGGGGATCCGGCGGGACGCGGACTGAGGGCGTCGCCGGCGAGGGAGGGGCCGGGGGTGTCCTGGGAGCCCCGGCCGCGTTAGCAGGGCGACCGTCGCCCCGCCCCCGGAAGGCCCCGCCCCGATGACCGCTCCGCTCGCCGCCGCCCTGCTGCCGCTGGCCCTGCTCGCCCCCGCCGCCTCGCCGGTCTCCGTCACCGAGGCCGCCTTCGACCCGGCCACCGCCTTCGTCCCGCCCGCCGCGATCAGCTACGCGAGCGACCTGGTGCCGTACGGCTCGCACGCCCGGATCGTCACCGACCGCTCGCTGCCCGGGCGGACGGTACTGACCCTGACGGTCTCGGGGCTCGCCCCCGACCACGAGTTCCCGGCGCACCTCCACACCGGCGACTGCGGGGTCGACCCGGCCTCCTCCGGCCCGCACTACCAGAACGTGGTCGACCCGGTGCGGCCGTCCACCGACCCGGTGTACGCCAACGAGGGCAACGAGCTGCGGCTGGTGCTGCGCACCGACCGGCAGGGCGCGGGCAGCGCCGCCACCGCGGTGGCCTGGCAGCCGCGGCCGGGCGAGGCGCGCTCGCTGGTGCTGCACGCGGGCACCCCGGCCGGCCGGCACGCGGCGGGTGACCGGGCGGCCTGCGTCAGGCTGGACGGCTGAGGCCGGCGCCGCCGCGCGGAGCCGCCCGTGGCCCGGGAGCCGTTCGGGCCCGGGAGCCCGTTGGCCCGGGAGCTGGTCGAGCCCGGGGAGTCCTCGCCCCTCGGTCAGGAATCGGAGGCCCGGTGTCAGGCGTCAGGCGTCAGTAATCAGTAGTCAGGAGCCGAGGGTGGCGACCAGCACCGCCTTGATGGTGTGCAGCCGGTTCTCGGCCTGGTCGAACACGATGGAGTGCGCCGACTCGAACAGTTCGTCGGTGCACTCCAGCTCGCTCATGCCGGTCGCCTCGTGCATCTGCCGCCCGACCACCGTGCCGAGGTCGTGGAAGGCGGGCAGGCAGTGCAGGAACTTCACGTCCGGGTTGCCGGTGGCCCGGACGGTGTCCATGGAGACCTGGTACGGCTTGAGCAGCTCGATCCGCTCGGCCCAGACCTCCTTGGGCTCGCCCATCGAGACCCAGACGTCGGTGTAGAGGAAGTCGGCGCCGGCGACGCCCTCGGCCACGTCCTCGGTGAGGGTGATCCTGGCCCCGGTCGTCTCGGCCAGGTCCCGCGCCGACTTCTGCACCTCCTCGGTCGGCCAGAGCGCGCGCGGGGCGACGATCCGGATGTCCATGCCGAGCATGGCGCCGGTGACCAGCAGCGAGTTGCCCATGTTGGAGCGGGCGTCGCCGAGGTAGGCGAGGGCGACCTCGGAAAGCGGCTTGGGCGTGTGCTCGGTGACGGTGAGCACGTCGGCCAGCATCTGGGTGGGGTGCCACTCGTCGGTCAGGCCGTTCCAGACCGGGACGCCGGCGTACTCGGCCAGTTCCTCGACGATCTCCTGGCCGTGGCCGCGGTACTCGATGCCGTCGAACATCCGGCCGAGCACCCGGGCGGAGTCCTTGATGGACTCCTTGTGGCCGATCTGGGAGCCCGTCGGGTCCAGGTAGGTGGTGGTGGCGCCCTGGTCGTGGGCCGCGACCTCGAAGGCGCAGCGGGTGCGGGTGGAGGTCTTCTCGAAGATCAGCGCGATGTTCTTGCCGCGCAGTCTGGGCTGCTCGGTGCCCGCGTACTTCGCCGCCTTGAGCGTGGCGGCGAGGTCCACCAGGAAGCGGAACTCCTGGGGCGTGAAGTCGAGCTCCTTGAGGAAGTGCCTGTTCCGGAGGTTGAAGGCCATGCCGGGCTCCTGGGGTGACGGGACTGAAGGAAGCGGCAAGTCTATACGATACTCGGAATTTCTATACAGAGGCCAGGCCGGGACAGGACTCAGGAGGGGGTTCCGGGGAAGCCCACGAAGAGCCTGCGGACAGCCTGCGGGGAGCCCGCGAAGGGCTCCCCGCCTTCCGGCACCGCGCTCACAGCCGCGGATCGACCGGCTCCGACTCCAATGCGAGCACCGCGAAGACCGGCTCGTGCACCCGCCACAGCGGCTCCCCCGCCGCCAGCCGGTCCAGCGCCTCCAGACCCAGCGCGTACTCGCGCAGCGCCAGCGAGCGCTTGTGGCCCAGCGCGCGCAGGCGCAGCCGGTCGAGGTGCTCGGTGTAGTCCGGGCCGTAGATGATCCGCAGGTACTCCCGGCCGCGCACCTTCACCCCGGGCTGCACCAGGCCGCCCGGCCGGCCCTCGCCGCGCACCGTACGCACCAGCGAGGCCAGCGGCTTGACCACCATGCCCTCGCCGCCCGCCGCGGTCAGCTCCTCCCACCAGGCGGTGGCGGCGGCCATCGAGGCCTCGTCCTCGGTGTCCACCAGGATCCGGCGGGTGCGGTGCAGCACCGGCTCCTTCCGGTGCTGCGGGTGCTGCGGGTGTTCCGGGTACTCCGGGTGCTCCGTGCCGTCGGCGGTGCCGGTCGCGTCGGCGGCCACCAGGCGGTCGATCCAGGCCAGGTGCTCGTCGTGCGGGCGCACCGCCAGGTTCACCCCCTCGGCCGCGAGCAGCTGGAACGGTGCGAGCCGGATGCCCGACAGGCCCTCCGTCGGCCAGCAGTAACGCCGGTACGCCTCGGTGAAAGCCTGCGCGTCGGCCGCGCGCTGCCGCTGGCGGGCGGTCAGGTGGGCGAGGTCCAGGCCCCGCCCGGCCGCCCGCTCCAGCGCGGACAGCACTTCCGGCAGGACGGCGCCCGCCGCCGCGCCGACCGCCGCGTACTGGCGGCGCAGCAGTTCCACCGCCTTCAGCGACCAGGGCATCAGCTCGGCATCCAGCAGCAGCCAGTCGGTGGCCAGCTCCTCGAACAGCCCGGCGCGCTCGGCGGCCTCCCTGACCCTGCCGAGCACGGCGCCGGTCAGCTCCTCGTCGGCGAGGAAGGCGCGGCCGGTCCGGGTCCAGATCGCACCGGGGCCGGCCACACCGAAGCGGCGCTCCAGCGCGGCCTCCTCCCGGGCGACCAGCAGCACCGCGCGCGAGCCCATGTGCTTCTCCTCGCAGACCAGGTGCCGCACCCCGTCGGCCCGGTAGCCGAGGAAGGCCTCCTCCGGGTGCTCCAGGTAGCCGTCCCGGCGGGAGGTGGCGCTCGGCGCCATGGTCGGGGGCAGGTAGGCGAGCAGCCGCGGGTCCAGCGCGAAGCGGCTCATCACCTCCAGCGCCGCGGCCGCGTTCTCCTCCCGAACAGCCACCCGCCCGTGCAGCCCGGTCTCGACGATCCGGCGCCCGGCCACGTCGGCGAGGTCCAGCGGACGGCCCTCGCGGGCGCCCGGCGCGTCGGTGACCAGCGGACGCACCGGGGCGTACCACTCGCGCTCCGCCTCGACGCTCACCAGCTCGCGCTCCGGGTAGCGCAGCGCGGTCAGGCTGCCGCCGAAGACGCAGCCGGTGTCCAGGCAGACGGTGTTGTTGACGAAGCTCGCGGCCGGCACCGGGGTGTGGCCGTAGACCACCAGCGCCCGGCCCCGGTACTCCTCCGCCCACGGGTAGCGCACCGGCAGGCCGTACTCGTCGGTCTCGCCGGTGGTGTCCCCGTACAGCGCGTGCGAGCGGACCCGGCCGGAGTTGCGGCCGTGGTACCTCTCCGGCAGGCCGGCGTGGCAGACCACCAGGGCACCGCCGTCCAGCAGGTAGTGGCTGACCAGGCCGCGCATGAACGCGCGGACCTCGGCCCGGAACTCCTCGGTCTCCCCCGCCAGCTGGTCCAGCGACTCCTGGAGGCCGTAGGCGACGTTGACCTTCTTGCCGTCCATCGCCCGGCCCAGCTTGTTCTCGTGGTTGCCCGGCACGCAGAGCGCGTGGCCGGCCGCCACCATGCCCATCACCAGGCGCAGCACGCCCGGGGTGTCGGGGCCGCGGTCGACCAGGTCGCCGACGAAGACGGCGGTTCGGCCCGCGGGGTGCGCGGCGTCCACCGGGCGGCCCTCGGCGTCCCGGGCGAGCGTGTAGCCGAGCCGGGTCAGCAGGGTCTCCAGCTCGGAGCGGCAGCCGTGGATGTCGCCGACGAGGTCGAACGGGCCGGTGAGGTGGCGCAGGTCGTTGTAGCGCTTCTCCAGCCCGATCTCGGCGGCCGCGACCTCGGCCTCGCCGCGCAGGACGTGCACCTTGCGGAAGCCCTCGCGTTCCAGGCCCCGGAGGGAGCGGCGCAGTTCCCGGTGCTGGCGGGGGATCACGTGGGCCGGCAGCTGACGGTCCGGGCGGGAGCGGTTACGCTCGGCGCACACCCCCGGCGGGACGTCCAGGACGATCGCGATCGGCAGCACGTCGTGCTCGCGGGCGATCGCGACCAGCTGCCGGCGGGCCTCGGGCTGCACGTTGGTGGCGTCCACGACGGTCAGCCGGCCGGCCGCCAGGCGCTTGCCGACGATGTAGTGCAGGACGTCGAAGGCCTCGACGGAGGCGGACTGGTCGTTCTCGTCGTCGGCGACCAGGCCCCGGCAGAAGTCGGAGGAGACCACCTGGGTGGGCAGGAAGTGGCGGCGGGCGAAGGTCGACTTGCCCGCGCCGCTGGTACCGATCAGGACGACGAGGGAGACGTCGGTGACGGGGAGACGGCGGGGGGTGGCGCTCTCCGCACGGTCCTGGTCCCGGCTCTCGCCGGGGGTCTCGGGGGTGTCGGTCGTGTCATCGGTCATCGGGGCTCGCCTCCTTCGGGCGTCGTGGTCGGGGTGGGCGTGGTGGGTGCCGTGGCCGGGGTGGGTGCCGTGGTCGGGGTGGACGTGGTGGGCATGGTGGGCATGGTGAACAGGGCCAGCTGGGTCGGGGCGCCGACCTCCTCGTCCTGTGGACCGACCGGGCGCAGCTCCACGGTGTAGCCGTACGCGGCGGCGACCTTCCCGGTCCAGGCGCGGAACTCGTCCCGGGACCACTCGAAGCGGTGGTCGGCGTGCCGGACGGCGCCTGCCGGCAGGCTGTCCCAGCGGACGTTGTACTCGGCGTTCGGCGTGGTGACCACGACCGTCCTCGGCCGGGCGGCGCCGAACACCGCGTACTCCAGCGCGGGCAGCCGCGGCAGGTCCAGGTGCTCGATCACCTCGCACAGCACCGCCGCGTCGAAGCCCTTGAGCCGGGCGTCGGTGTAGGTGAGCGCTCCCTGCACCAGCGACACCCGGGCCGCCTGACGCTCCGACAACCGCTCCAGGCCCAGCTTACGACTCGCCACCCGCAGCGCCCTGGTGGAGACGTCCACGCCGAGGATCCCGGTGAACCGGGCGTCCTTGAGCAGCTCGCCGATCAACTCGCCCTGGCCGCAGCCGAGATCGGCGACGCGGGCGGCGCCGGTCTCGCGCAGCGCGGTGAGGATCGCGGCGCGGCGCTGCTCGGCGAGCGAGGGCTGCCTGGGCTCCGGCTGTTCCCGCGCCTCGTCCTCGGGCCGGTCGTCGACCGCGTTGTCGATCTCCTCGACCTCGCGGTCGTCGGCCTCCGCCAGCCGGGCCAGCTCCAGTCGCTCCATCGCGGCCCTGGTCAGCGACCAGCGCCGGGCCAGGTAGCGGCGGGTGATCAGGGCGCGCTCCGGATGGGCCGCCAGCCAGCCCTGGCCGGCCGCGAGCAGCTTGTCCACCTCGTCCGGGGCGACCCAGTAGTGCTTGGCACCGTCCAACACCGGCAGCAGCACGTACAGCTGCTGGAGCGCGTCGGCGAGCCGGACCGTGTCGGAGGAGAGCGCGATCCGCACGTGGCGGGACTCGCCCCACTCGGGGAAGGACTCGTCCAGCGCGATCGCCGTCGCCTCGACCCGCCAGCCCAGCGGCTCGAACAGCCGGGCCACCAGGGCCGGGCCACCGCCCTCGCCCGCGCCGTTCGCGGGTACGGCGGGCAGCTCGATCCGCAGCGGGCGGACCCGCCCCGGCAGTTCGGGGCGGGCCGGGCAGGCACCCTTCATGGCGGACCGGAACACCGTCCGCAGCGCCACCGCGAGCAGCGAGGACGCGGCGTACGGGCGGTCGTTGACGTACTGGGAGAGCGCGAAGTCGGGTGAGCCGCCGCGCCCCCTGCCGTCGCCCCGGCCCTTGCGGACCAGTGCGATCGGGTCGATGTCCAGCAGCAGTGCCGCCGTGCAGAGCTCGTCCCCCGCCTCGGGGTAGAAGACGTGGGCCTCACCGTGCGACGTGGTGAATCGCTGGACCTTGCCGGGGTGCTTGTGCAGCAGGAACCCGAGGTCCGTAGCCGGGGCCTCGGCGCTGCCGGTGGTGGAGATCGACATGAACACCCGCTGAAGTATTGCCCAGCACCGGAGCGCCGAGCACCGGGTTTTCCCGCCCCGTGAGCCGCCGACCAGCGCGTCCGCCCGGTGGGCGTGTTCGGCACCGGGGCCCCGCATTGGTTAACGTGCACGGTGTGACTGCTGAATCCACCTCGCTCGAATCCACCTCCGCGGCAACCGGCGCCGTGGCCGCCGGCCTGGCCACCATCGCCGCCGACGGCACCGTCCTCGACACCTGGTTCCCCGCCCCCGCGCTTGCCGCCGAGCCCGGCCCGGCCGGCACCGTCCGGCTGACCGCCGAGCAGGCCGAGGCCGAGCTCGGTGCCGGCGCGGCCGAGGCGCTGCGCGCCGACGCGCGCCGCGGCGTCGAGGTGGTCGCCGTGCGCACCACCATCGCCTCGCTGGACGAGAAGCCGCTCGACACGCACGACGTGTACCTGCGCCTGCACCTGCTGAGCCACCGGCTGGTCAAGCCGCACGGCCAGAACCTGGACGGCATTTTCGGCCTGCTGGCCAACGTCGCCTGGACCAGCATCGGCCCCGTCCCGGTGGACAAGGTCGAGCAGGCCCGCCTGGCCGTGCGCGCCCAGGGCGGCCAGCTGGCCGTGTACGGGATCGACAAGTTCCCGCGGATGACCGACTACGTCGCCCCGACCGGTGTGCGCATCGCCCACGCCGACCGCGTCCGGCTCGGCGCGCACCTGGCCGCCGGCACCACCGTGATGCACGAGGGCTTCGTCAACTTCAACGCCGGCACGCTGGGCACCTCCATGGTCGAGGGCCGGATCAGCGCGGGCGTCGTCGTCGGCGACCACAGCGACATCGGCGGCGGCGCCTCGATCATGGGCACCCTGTCCGGTGGCGGCAAGCAGGTCGTCTCGGTCGGTGAGCGCTGCCTGCTCGGCGCCAACGCGGGCATCGGCATCTCGCTCGGCAGCGACTGCGTGGTCGAGGCCGGCCTGTACGTGACCGCCGGCACCCGGGTCACCACCCCGGACGGCACGGTGGCCAAGGCGGTCGAGCTGTCCGGCCAGGACAACCTGCTGTTCCGCCGCAACTCGCAGAGCGGCGCGGTCGAGGTCATCGCCCGCTCCGGCTCCTGGGGCGGTCTGAACGCCGACCTGCACGCCCACAACTGACCTTCGGGCAGGGGCTGTCGGGGTCCGGCGCCGGGTGGCGCCGGGCCCTGCGCGTTGCCGGGCCCCACGCGTTGCCGGGCCCCACGCGTTTCCCGGGAGCCGCTCGCTCCCCGGGTTCGGCCGCGACCGGGGCCCGTCGTGGTCCGGGCGCGGCCCGTGGCCCGGCTGCGGTTCGTGGCCCGGGCGCGGCTCAGGGCCCGTTGTGCGTGGACTCGCCCGCGCGGGCGTCAGGGCTTGCGGTGGCGCCCAGGCGCCTTCCTCGGCCGCCGGGCCTGACGCCCGGGCCGCGGCGCTCCCGCACCCTCGATCCCGTACAGGATCCGCTGGGCGGTGGCGTAGTCCTCGGCCACCGTCTCCGGCAGCCACTGGTAGCCGTCCCAGCGCACGATCAGCCTCGGTTCACCCGGCGTCACATGGGCGCCCCGCTGTCGCCCGCCCGTGAGTCGTACGGCCCGCAACTGCCCGACCGGCCGTAGCCGTTGCGCCCGCCTGGCCGCCCACGACGCCAGCGGTTCCTCCTCGTCCATCGCCCCAGTCTGGCCTCCCGCCGCCGTCGCCCGACACCCGCGTCACCCGACCGGGCGAGGCGCGTTTCAGCCCCTTCGCTCCCTCCTTCCACACCCCGCTCCCTCCGCCGCTCGCCGCCCAACGCCGTCTCCTCACGTGCTCCTGAGAACCACCAGCCGTTGCGTCGCCCTGGTCATCGCGACGTAGCGGTCGACGGCTCCCTCGACGCCGCCGCCGAACGCCTCCGGGTCGACCAGGACGACCAGGTCGAACTCGAGCCCCTTGGACAGCTCCGGGGTCAGCGACCGGACCCGCGGCCGCGCCTCGAAACCGGGGGCACCGATCACACAGGCGATCCCCTCGGCGTGCTCGGCGAGCCAGTCGTCCAGGACGGCGTCCAGCTCCGCCACCGACCCGTGCGCGACGGGGATGCCGCTGCTGCGGACGGAGGTCGGCACGTTGGCGTCGGGCAGCGCGGCCCGGATCGCGGGCTCGGCCTCGGCCATGACCTCCTCCGGCGTCCGGTAGTTGATGCTCAGCGAGGCCACCGTGCTCCGGTCGAGCCCGATCCGCTCCAGCCGCTCCCGCCAGGACTCCGTGAAACCGTGCCTGGCCTGCGCCCGGTCCCCGACGATGGTGAAGCTCCGGGACGGGCAGCGCAGCAGCAGCATCTGCCACTCAGCGTCGGTCAGCTCCTGGGCCTCGTCCACCACGATGTGCGCGAACGGCCCGGCGAGCGGTTCCGGGTCGGCGACGGGCAGGGCCGTCTCGTCGACCAGGGTGTCCTGGAGGTCGCGCCCGCGCAGCATCGTCACCGCGCCCTCGCCGTCGTCGTCGGCCTGCAGGAGGTCGCCGATGACGTCGGCCATCCGTTCGCGCTCGGCGGCGGCCGCGGCCTCTCGCCGACGCCGGCGCAGGTCCGCCTCGGGATCGCCGAGCCGCTGCCTGGCCGCGTCCAGCAGCGGCAGGTCGGAGACCGTCCAAACCTGGGGCGCGTCCTTGCGCTGGAGCCTGCGGACCTCCTCGGGCGCCAGCCAGGGCGCGCACATCCGCAGGTAGGCGGGCACCGACCAGAGGTCGCCGACCAGGTCGGCCGCGTCGAGCAGCGGCCAGGCCCGGTTGAGTGTCTCGACCAGCTCGCGGTCCTGCCGCAGCGACCGGCGGAACAGCTCAGGCGAGACGCCCTCGTCCTCGTCCAGCTTGTCCATCAGGATCGTGGCCAGCTCCTCCCAGATCTGCTCGCGGGCCTCGTTGTGCGGGGTGCCCGGGTCCGGCGCGGCGAATGCGTCGGACCAGTCCTCGGCGCTCAGCCAGAGGTCGGCCCAGTGGGTGGTGACCTCCATGCCCTCGGTCGGCGGCTCCTCGTACAGCCGGACGGCCTTCTCGATCGCCTTCACCATGTCGACCGAGGACTTCAGGCGGGCCACCTCCTCGCCGAGGCTGGGCAGGACGTCGGCGACGTAGGCCAGGTAGGGCTGATGCGGGCCGACGAACAACACACCGCCGCGCCGGTGGCCGAGCCTGGGGTCGGAGTAGAGCAGGTACGCGGAGCGGTGCAGCGCGACGACCGTCTTCCCGGTGCCGGGGCCGCCGTCCACCACCAGGGCGCCCCGGGACCCGGCCCGGATGACGGCGTCCTGGTCCGCCTGGATGGTGGCCAGCACGTCCCGCATCCGGGCCGACCGGTTGCCGCCCAGGCTGGCGATGAACGCGGACTGGTCGTCCAGCGCGGCGTGCCCCTCCAGGGCCTCGGCGGTGAACACCTCGTCCCAGTAGTCGCCGATCCGGCCGCCCGTCCAGCGGTACCTGCGCCGGCTCGCCAGGCCCATCGGGTCGGCGTGGGTGGCCGCGAAGAACGGCTCGGCGGCGGGCGAGCGCCAGTCGACCAGCAGTCGGCGCCCCTCACTGTCGGTGAGGCCGAGCCGCCCGACGTACACCGGCTCCGGGTCGTCCGCGAGGACGACCCGGCCCAGGCACAGGTCCAGCCCGAAGCGGCGCAGGGCACGCAGCCGACCGGTCAGCTTGTGCACCTCGATGTCCCGGTCCATCGCCTCCCGCCCGAGGCCGCCCGGCGCGCGGCGCAGCGCGTCCAGGCGGTCGGACAGCTCGGCGATCGACTGCTCCAGGCTCTCCGCGACGGCCGCGAAGTGCCGCTCGTCCTCGCCGATCAGCTCGGGATCGGCCTTGGCGGCGAGGCGGGCGGGAAGGTCGAACGCGCTGGTGGTCCGGCTGTTCATGGCATCAGCTCCGATCTGAGGCCTGCGATTGTGCGCCACCACGGGGGCCTTGCCGCAAGGCCCCCCATGCGCTATACGTTGAGAGTGGCAAGGGGTGGGTTCTCCCCCGAGCCTCCTCCGCCTCACCTTCGGTCTCCTCTCCGGGCATGTCCGCCGACGCCCCGCTCCGCGTCGCCGACCATCACCCCGCTCCGCGTCACCAGCCACCGTCCCGCTCCGTGCCCCGAGCCGCTCCGCGCCTAGCCGAGGCAGCGCCGCGACGGCAACCCCGGCTCACCCGGGAGGCTTACCGCACGCCGGAGTTGGACCGCATCGGGTGGTGTCCGGGTGACGACATCCGGAGCGGTTCGTTGGGTGCAACGGCGGGGTGGGTGCCCCGGTGGCGGGCAACTGCCGCCTCCCGCCGTGCGGCCGAGCCACCGTCGGCCGCTCCATGCCGCACCACCGATCCGAAGAGGTCCCGTGATGTCCGAACCATCTGCCACGCCGCAGTTCCCGAGCAGCCCGACGGGCTCGGCCGACGGCACCTCGGCCGGACCCGCCACCCCCAAGAGCCTGCTGGAGCAGATGCAGGAACTGCTCGCCTCCGTCACCGCGGACCTCGACGAACTCCAGGGCTCCGTCCCCGGGAGCGGCGACTCCACCGCCTATCCGACCGGCACGGACACCTCCGAGGTCTCGGACGCCCCGGGCACCCGGTAGCCCGCCGACCGTTCCTCCTCGACCGGCCCGCCCGCCCCGGGCGGGCCACCACCGCCCGGCGGGCCACTGCCGAAGGGCGAGCCGCGGCCGCTCGCCGCGCCGTCACCGAGCGGCGGACCGGCCTCGCCCGGCGGGCCGAGCCGGACCACCAGCATCGACGCCCCGCCACCGGCCCGCTCCCGTTCCCGTTCCGCCCCGCCGAGCGCCACGGGCTGCGCCTCTCCGGACCCGACCGCCACCTCGCGCAGCCGCGCGGTGAGGTCCTTGCACTCCGACACCGCGTCCACGCCGTCGATGCACGTCCAGTAGAGGCTCTCGGTGTCCGCCCCGCAGGCCAGCACCACCAGCGTCTCGCCGACCTCCTGGAGCAGCCCGTCGAGCGCTCCGAGAGCGGGCTCCAAGTCCCCGAGGTCGGTGAGCCGCGCGGCCCGGCCGCCGCTCACCAGGGCGGCGCGGACCACGGAGCGGTCCAGGCAGACCGCCGCGTGCGCCCCGGCCTCGGACAGCTGTTGCCCCAGCCCGGTGAGCTCCTCGTCCTCCGACTCCGCCAGCCTGGCGCCCACCGCCTCGGTGAGCAGCGCGGCCTGCCGCGCCTCGGCCAGGACGTCCGGTACGTGCCTGGCCTCGGCCAGGGCGTGCCGGGCCGTCTTGATCAGTCGCAGCGCCTCCATGGCCACCGCTCCCCTCGCTCGCTGTCGCCGTCGCCCCGGCCGCCGGGAGGGCGGTCCGCGTGGTGACGGCTGGTCACGGCGAAAGCGTGCGAGGAAGAGCGCGAGCGCGCATCCACATGGTCAGAAGCTGTGGACAAGTCGGGGGTTGTGGATAACTCCCATCCCTCACAAGGGTTGGTCGTCCACCTCCGAGTTGACGCCGGCCACACTTTCACCTGGCTCGGCCGCGTCCGCCGGCACCGGGAAGCGGAGCTCGTTCCGCTCGATCTTGGCCGCCAGGGCCTCCAGCGGATCCACCCCGACCGCCGTACAGAACTGCAGCAGGTAGGCCAACACGTCCGCGACCTCGTCGTGCACCCGGTGCGCGCGCTCCGGGTCGGACATCACCGACGCCGCCTCCTCGGGCGTCAGCCACTGGAAGATCTCCAGCAGCTCCCCCGCCTCCACGCTCAGCGCCGCCGCCAGGTTCTTCGGGGTGTGGAAGGGCTCCCACCGCCGGGCCGCCGCGAATTCCACCAACCGCTGCCGCAGGGCCGCCACGGTGGGCTCCGCCGGCCCCGTCACTCGTTCGCTCACCCCTCCAGGTCTACCGCATCGCGGCCCGCCGCCCCAGCGCCCGCCGTGGACGCCCCACCGCCCACCGGGGATCCGGCCGCCCCCGCCCGCTCCGCCGACCACTCACCCGACGGCTCGTCCGACCGGTCCTCATCCGCTGCCGCGCCCCCTGCCGGCACCCCGTCGAACGGGTCCGCCGCATCCCCGGCCGCCTCCCCGCGTCCGCCCTGGACCGGCACCCGCGCCGTCTCCGGCCGCAGCACGGTGAACCCGGAGTCCGGATCCCGTCGGCACTCGACCAGCACCATCCCGCCCCCGGGCGCGCCACCCAGCACCTCCCGCGCCGCCGCCGGCTCCTGCAGGGCCGCGACCACCCGCAGCTGGCTGCGGTCCGCCATGTCCCGCGCCAGCCGCAGCAGCGTGGCGGTCTGCTCGCCGGAGAGCCCCGCTCCCAGGTCCTCGGCCAGCACGGTGAGCTGCCGGTGCGCCCAGGGCACCTCGGCGGCCACGTCGAGGTCGAGCACCCCTGCCCCGGTCAGCAGCACCGCGGCAAAGGCGAGGTGGCGCAGCATGCCGTCGGAGGCCTGGTCCACGCCGGTGCGCCCGAGGACGCCCTCGTCGAAGACGGCGAGGACCCGCCGCACGCCCGCGCTCTCGCGCTCGGCGAGGGTGAGCCCGAGCAGCGGGTGCGGTGCGGCGGACTGCACGGCGCGCAGCAGCTGCCCGTACCGGCGCGGGCACTCGTTGCTCAGCCGGGCGACGACGGCGGAGATGTTGGCGGCGTTGCTGCGCAGCCGGGCCTGCGGGTCGGCCCGCGCCCAGCCGCGCATCAGCGCGGGGACGGGGTGCAGCGGGAAGACCTCGCGCAGGGCGGTGAGCAGGTCCTCGGTGGCGGCGAGGACGAGGCACTCCCCGGCCGACGAGCCCGCGACCCGCAGCGGCAGCTGGGCGGTGATCATCGTGCCGCTGGGGAACGGCGCGCGGATGTCGCCCTGGCGGGTGTCGTTGTGCCAGCAGACGTTGACCCGCCGGTTGCGGACGTCCTGTTCGCCGGTGTCCATCAGGGTCCGGCCGTCGAGGGTCAGCGACTCCCGGGCGATCCGGACCGGGCCGTCGGTGCGGACCACCACGTCGAGCCGGATCAGGCCGTGCGGTGAGCGGACGGTGCAGCCGAGGATGATCGCGTCCCGCCCGTGCGGGACGCACCCGTCCAGGCCACCCCGGACGGGCGCGGCGAGCGGGCCGGTGCGTTCGGGCAGCCCGTCCAGCGAGTCGGCGATCTCCTCGCCGAGGGCCAGCCGGGACAGCACCGCCAGTGCGTCGAGCGCGTTGGACTTGCCGACCCCGGCGGGCCCGTGCAGCACCGTGAGGGGCGCGAGCGGCAACACTGCGCGCCGGTAGGACTTGAACGAGGTGAGCCGGAGCTCCTCGACGGTGGGGCGCGGCACGGGCGGCCGGTCGGGCCCCGGGGCGCCCGGTCGGAGCTGGGACGGCCTTGCGGGCCTGGTGGCGTCGCGGTTCACCCGTCGGACGTTAGCCGCAGGCCGAGCGGCAGAAACGTGCCTGCGCGGCAGATTCATCCCAACGTGGCGCTCGACGGCGGTGCGCGGCCGGCGTCGCACGCGGGGGGCGGGGCGTGTCGGCGCTCAACGCCGGCACGCGGCACGCGTCGGCGCCCAGCGCCGGCACCCGGCACGCGTCGATGCTCAGCGCCGGTACGCGGCCACTGTCACCGAGGCCGTCACCTCGACCGGCTCCGGCAGTTCCGCGAGCGCGGCGCCGAGCCGCTCCGGGTCGGTGTGCCAGGCGCTCGGTCCCATGCCGACGACGGTGCGCACGTCCTGCGGGCCCAGCCGCAGGGTGAACTCGACCTCCTGCCGCCCCGCGGGCTCCAGGTACGGCCCGAGCTTCTCGTCGATCCGCCGCTGCTTCTCCTCGTCCACCGACAGCAGCCCCAGCGCGTCGACGAGTTCGCGCAGGTGGCGGGCGGTCGGCGAGACCAGCAGCAGGGTGCCGCCGGGGCGCAGCACCCGGCGGATCTCGGGCCCGTTGCGCGGGGCGAAGACATTGAGCATCAGCTCGGCCGAGGCGTCCCGCAACGGCAGCGGGCGCCAGGCGTCGCACACCACGGCGCCGATCCGGGGGTGCGCCTTGGCGGCGCGGCGCAGCGCGAACTTGGAGATGTCGAGGGCCGCGCCGACGGTGCCGGGCAGGGCGTCCAGGACGTGCGCCAGGTAGTGGCCGGTGCCGGCGCCGAGGTCGGCGACCAGGCCGTCGGACCCGCCGGCGACCACGGCGGAGGCGGTCTGCGCCAGCGCCTCGGCGATCGGCCGGTAGTGCCCGGCGGCGAGGAAGTCCGCGCGGGCCGCGACCATCTCGGCGGTGTCGCCGGTGCCGGTGTGGGCGTCGCCGGCGAGGAGGCTGACGTAGCCCTGCTTGGCGAGGTCGAAGCTGTGCCCGGCCGGGCAGCTCAGGCTGCGGTCGTGCCGGGTGAGGGCCTGCGCGCAGTGCGGGCAGGCCAGGTAGCGCTCGATGTCCTGGAGCAAGGTTCCGTCTTCTCTCGCCGTACGCCCCGGCCGGTCGGGGCGCCAGCCAGCCTAACGACCTCGGCGGGCCGGCGCCCCGGGCCGCCGACCCGGCCCCGGCGAAGGGGCCCACCGCGCTCCCCCGGCCCGGCGGAGGGCCCCGTCACGCACCCCGGCCCGGCGGAGGGCCCCGTCACGCACCCCGGCCCGGCGGAGGGCCCCATCACGCACCCCGGCCCCGGCGGAGGGCCCCACCCCCAGCCACCCGCCGCGCGCCCTACCGCACACCCCTCCCGGGCCCGCCCCCGAGCCCGGCGAGCGCCTGCCCCCGCTCCTCCCCCGCCCGCAGCGCGAGCGCCACGAGCGCCTCCGGCGCGCCGGGCCGGCCGCGGACCCCGGGGAAGGCGTTGACGTCCACGATGACCGGCTCCGCGGGCCCGTCGAGCAGGTCGACCCCGTACACGTCGAGCCCGAACACCTCGCCCACGCGCAGCGCCAGCGCGGCCCGCGCGGCGGACGGTTCCCACTCCTCCGCCCTCCCCGACTTCCCCGTGCCGGTGGCGAGTTCGGACTGCCGCCGGGCCGCGAACACCTGCCCGTCGACCACCCACAGCTTCTGGTCCCAGCCCGTCCCCGGGACGAACGCCTGGGTGACGACCGGCTCGTCGGGCCAGCGCTCGGCGAGTTCGCGCAGCCGGGCCGGCCCGTCCACCCGGGCGACCAGGTCGTGCCGCCTGCTGCGCCGGCTCTTGACCACGAACGGGTAGGCCGGATCGACGAGTTCACCCAGCCGTCCGACCGCCTCGGTGGCCGCGAAGGGCAACCCGGCGGCGCGGGCGAGATCGGCCATCCGCACCCGGTCCTGGCACAGCCCGGTGGCCGCCGCCGAGTTGACCACCGGCGCGCCCCGCCGCTCCAACTCCTCCGCCAGCGCCAGCGCCTGCGGCGTACGGGCCTTGAGCAGGTACACGTCTGCCGGCCCGGTCACAGGCCCGGTCACCGGCCCGGTGGGCGGGACGACCTCGACCTCGTGCCCCTGCCGCACCAGCAGCTCGGCCGCGGCCGCCAGCACCGGGTGGCCCGGGTCGCCGGTGATCAGCCCGATCTTCATCGCAACTCCCCCTCACCGAAGCCGAGTTGCCCGTACGGGTCGCCACCGGCGGGCACCAGTTCGGCGGGCCCGCCGGGCAGCGACACGGCCGTCCCGCTGCGCGCGAGCCGGAGCACCGCCCGGGCGACCCTGGCCACCGCGTCCGGTACCTGCCGGAAGCTCGGGAAGTCGTTGACGTCCACCACCACCGGCCCGTCCGGCCCCAGCAGCACGTCCACCCCGTACAGGTCCAGCCCGTACACCTCGCCGACCTGCGCCACGATCCGCGCGACGCTCCCCGGCAGCGGCACCTGCCGCTCGCGCACGCCCTGCCCGGGGTGCAGCGGGGAGGAACGTTCCGTCGCGAAGAGCTCGCCGTCGACGCAGTACACCTTGAGGTCGGTCCCTGAGTTGGGCACGTACGGCTGCGCGATCAGCAGCCCCTCCCCCGCCAGCTCGGGCCCGACCTCCAGCAGCTGGTCGGGGCTGCGCACCAGCCGGACGGCACGCCCGGAGCTGCCGTCGGCGGGCTTGACCACCAGCGGGTACTCGGTGGCCGGGATCTCCGCCAGCCGCTCCCAGCGCGCGGCCGCGTACGTCACCGGGACGGGCAGGCCGCGGGTACGGCCGATGACCGCGGCGAGCGCCTTGTCCCTGACCCCACGGATCGAACGCACGTCGTTCACCGTGGTGAGGCCGACGGCGGCGGCCGACTCCAGCAGGGTCAGCCCGGGTCCGCCGGAGACGGTCTTGAGCACCCAGGCGTCGTGACTGCCGGCCCGGACCTCCTCGGAGATCGCCAGCAGCGAGTCCCCGGGGCGCAGCACGTCCACCCGGTGCCCCCACGCCGTGAGTTGGCGCGCCACGTCGAGCGGCATGCCGTCGTGCCGGTAGTGTTCCTCCACCAGAAAGCAGAGCCTCATCGGCCTGTCTTCCCCCTTGCCTCGCCTAGTGCAGACGTCCGCCGTCCCCCTCGGCAGAGCTGTAAAGGCTTCAGCATGCACGCCGTGTCCGCACAAGATCGCTGCGAGCGGGTAAGCGTTCGGCAACAATCGGCCCGGAGCGACGGCGGCGGACCCCGGGTCGACGGCGGCGGACCCTGCACCCCCGACCGGAGCAGACCGCGCGCCCCCGACAAATCGGTGGCATCGCAGCACCGCCCCTGCTTGGATGCACGCCGTGACCTCTGCCGATCATGCTCCCGACCGCCCCCTGCTCGACGAGCTCGAGCGCTACTACGACACCGTTCCGCGCGGCGCCGCCCGCACCGAGGACTTCGGACCGCTGACCCTGTTCGTCCGCGAGGACGCCGGCTGGCCGTACTACGCCCGCCCGACCCTCGACCACACCGGCCCGGCCGCCACCGCCGAGGACGTCCGCCGGGTGCTGGAGCGGCAGCGGGAGCTGGGCGTGCCGGAGGCCTTCGAGTGGGTGGCCGAGCAGACCCCTGGGCTGCGCGCGGCGGTCGAGGCGGCGGGCCTGACGGTGCACGAGCACCCGCTGCTGGTGCTGGGCCCGCAGGACGAAGCGGCCCCGGTGCCCGAGCTGCCGGAGCGGGTGGAGGTCCGGGTGCTGGCGCCGGACGCGCCGGAGCTGGCGGCCGCCATCGCCGTCCCGAACCTGGCCTTCGGCGATCCGGGCACCGCCATCGGGTCGGCCGGTGCGGCCGAACTCGCCGAGTCCGCGGCGAAGTTGGCGGCCGATGGCACGGCGGAGCGGATCGCCGGGCGGATCACCGCCGGGGCCACCGTGCTGGCCGCGGCCTTCGAGGACGGTACGGCTCTGTGCGCGGGCCAGCACAACCCGGTGGGCCCGGTCACCGAGGTGGCCGGGGTGGGCACGCTGCCGTCCGCACGCCGGCGCGGGCTGGGCCTGGCGGTCACCGCGGCCCTGGTCGCCCACGCCCGGGCGAACGGGGTGCGGACGGTGTTCCTGTCCGCCGCCGACGAGGACGTCGCCCGGATCTACCGCCGGATCGGCTTCCGCGCCTTCGCGACCGCCCTGATAGCGGAGCCCGCCACCCGGCAGTAACCGGCCGACCAACAGTAACCGGCCGACCGGCAGTAACCGGCCGACCAGCAGACCGGCAGACCCCGGCCGACCGGCCGGAGCCCGCCGCGCAGCAGCACCCCGGGAGCCCCGACGGGGACGGGGACGGCGCCGGTCAGTCGTCGTCCCCGTCCTCCTCGTCCGCTCCGGCGACCCCCTCCCCCTCCGCCTCGTCGACCACCCAGGCCGCCAGCCGCTCGGCCACACCCGACACCCCGAGCCGCCCCTCACGGATGGCCCGGGAGAGGCTGCGCACCTCGCGCGCGGTGGTGGCGACGGTGCAGCCGCTGGCGACCAGGTAGGCGTAGGCGACGGCGGTCGCGAAGAGTTCGTTGGTCTTCTCCAGCGCGGGCACCCGGATCAGCTGGTGCATCAGCGCCGCGGCGCGGTCCGGTGGTTCGGGGTAGACCGCGATGTCGAATATCTCTGCCTGGTGGCGGGTGACGGCCGCGAGCAGTGAGCCGTAGTCGGTGACCTGTGGGTCACCGGGGGTGTACTGCTCGGCGGTCATGAGCAACCACGAGAGGTCGACCTCCAGCTTCAACGGCGCACGTCCTGGAGGTCGCCCGGCTCCGCGAACTCGGCGAGGAAGGCCGACTCGTACTCCTTCATGAACTGCGCGGCCGCGTCCACGAAGGCCCGCCCGGACTCGCCCATGTCCTGTTGGACCAGGCGCTCGATGTACTGGTTCATGGAGATCCCCTGCTGCTCCGCCCGTTCCCGGGCCATCTCGGCGGTCGTGGCGTCGACCCGCACGTTCAGCTGCTTCTTACCCATGCCGTTCAAGCTAGCGCTCAAGTGCTAGCACAACAAGGGCGCACGCACACCGCCCGCACACCTGCGGCACGCCCCCGCGCAACCTCCCCGTCACCGGAACGCGGAAAACCGGGGAACACCGGAACACCGAACACCGGAGTGCCAGGACACCGGAACACCGGACGGCCGGGCCCGCGGCTGCTGCCACGGACCCGGCCCAGCGCCCGGAGGACGGCGCACGGTGGACGGCGGATCAGAACTGGGTGCTGACGGTCACCCCGCTGAAGTCGGTGTTCGCGTAGAGGCTCACGTACCGGTAGCCGGCCGTCGGGTTGGTCACCGTGATGCTCTGGGTGGTGCCCGGGTTGGTGGACGAGGCGGTGTACGCGCTCGGCGAGGCCCAGGTGTTCTCGTTGTAGTACAGGGAGGCGGTGCCGGTGCCCCCGGAGGCGGTGATCTTCAGGGTGCTGGTGCCGGCCGGCAGGTAGACGTACAGGTAGTCCAGGTTGCCGGCGGTGGCGGAGAGGTTGGCGCGCGAGCAGTTCTGGCCGAGCGCGTCGGTGCGCGGGTCGGTGCAGGCCGGCGGGGTGGTGGGGCCGCCTCCGCCGGTGGTCACGGTGACGGAGGCGGGGGTGCTGGCGGTCCTGCCGGTGTCGTCGGTGACGGTCAGCGCGACGGTGTAGGTGCCGGCGGCCGCGTAGGTGTGGGTCGGGTTCTGCTGGTCGGAGGAGCCGCCGTCGCCGAAGGTCCAGTGCCAGGCGGTGATCCGGCCGGACCCGGTCTGGACGGACTTGTCGGTCAGGGTGACGGTCGGGCCGCTCACGGTCTGGCCGAACAGCGCGGTGGGGCCGGCCGCGTAGCAGGCGCCGCCGGCGCAGGTGTCGAGCCAGGCGTCGAAGTCGGCGTCGTAGCCGGTGCCGATGCCGTTGTAGACCGCGTAGCCGCCCTGGTAGTCGCCGGTGCGGAAGTGCCCGAGCATGGCGTCGACGTCCGCCGGGTGCTTCTCGAACATGTACCGGACCGCCAGGTAGCCCCACGGGTAGGTGCGCACGGTGTTCGAGTTGCCGTACGTGCTCTGGAAGAGCGTGCTCAGCTTGTACGTGTGCTTGGCGGCCTCGGCCATCGCCTGGGTGTCGGTGGTGCCGCGGTAGGCGTAGGACTCGTACTCGGCGACGCCCTCGATCCACCAGATGTCCGGGACGGAGATCTCGGTGGAGAAGTTGCCCTTGAGGTCGTAGATGTTGTCCAGGTAGTGCGTGTACTCGTGGTTGAGGTTCCACACGTTGGCGGTGAAGCCGTCGTTCCAGGACTTCTGGTACATCACGCACACGGCCCGGTTGTTCGGGTCGGTCGGGTCCATGACGGTCTGTCCGCCGTTGTCGGTGGAGTTGTTGAAGATCGCCCAGGAGTAGGTCAGGTAGTCGGCCTGGTTGGCGAAGACCGCGAGGGTCAGCTCCTTGTCGTACTGGCCGGGGATCGGGCCGCTGTCCTTGACCAGCTTGTGGAAGAAGGCGTCCTCGCCGCGCAGGCTGGCGCAGACCGCGGACAGGTCTGCGGGCGAGAGCTTCTCGGTCTGGATGGTGCGGTTGTCGCAGACCAGCTGGTTCGGCAGCACCGCGGCGGTCAGCTTGGCCGGCAGGTCGCAGGTGCCGTAGTAGGAGCACTGGCCGGGGTCGAAGCTGTTGGCCTGGTACGCGGTGTGGACGTACAGCGGGCCGGTGGCGCCGGTGATCTGCGCGCCGTCGAGGACGGCCTTGACCTTGCCCTTGACCGCGGCCTCGACCGTCGGGCCGTCGCCGGCCATCCGGCCGAGGTCGTTGCCCGCGTTGACGTCCAGGTAGGCGTTGGCCGTGCCGAGCAGGTCCTTGTGGTTCAGCGCGAAGTCGCCCAGGGTGGCGCCGATGCTCGGGTCGGCGCCGACCGCGCTGACGAAGTCGGGGTTCCAGTTGCCCCGCCACAGCGGCGCGGAGAGCACCGCGTTGACCGCCTTGAGCATCTTCGGGAAGGCGTTGTACGAGTTGTCGTACGCCGTCAGGACCTGCTTGTAGACGCCCAGGTAGCTGCCCTGGAGGTTGGCGCTGTCGGTGAGCACCAGCACCTCGTTGAGCACGGTGCCGTTGGCGTCGCTGACGTCGGTGCGGTGCGCACTAGCGAAGAAGGCGTCGAGGGCGGCCTTGGAGGCGCCGGTGAGCGCCGCGTCGTACGGGCCCACCGCGTTCGCGTTGTTCGACTGCACGTACCAGCCGGCCCGCTGGAAGAGCACCAGCTGCAGGATGCCGGTCGAGTTGTCGCCGGTGTAGCCGCCCGCCGCGGCCTGGAAGGCGTTGGCGACGGCGAGCATCTTCGACTCCTTGAAGATGCTGCCCGCGTCCGCGCCGGTGACGTTGAACAGGGTGTTGACGCAGTCCGGGGTCGAGGCCTCCAGGAAGGAGACCAGCTCGGCCCCACTGCGACTGCCGAAGTCGGCCGGGGTGCAGCTCTGCCCGGCAGCGGCCACACCGGCGGCACCGCGGGCGGCGAGGGCCGCCTTGGCCTGGGCGGCGGCCTTCGGCTCGGCCGGGCGCGGCGCGGTCTGCACGACGGTACCGGCCGGCTGGCCCATCACGACCTGGCCGAGCAGGGCCGGGGGCAGCGGCTTGGCGACGGGGGCGGGTTCCTCGGCCGCGCGGGCCTGCTCGGCCTGGTCGACCGTGAGGAAGGCGCCGAGCGGCTTCGGCAGGACGGATCCCGGGTCGGCCGAGGGGGCACCGACCGCCGGCCGGGCGGCCGCACCGGCGGCGGAGGAACCGGAAGTGGCGGCACCGGAAGTGGCGGAAGCGGCGGAGGCGGTGGCCGGCAGCAGCGTGGCGGCGGCGCAGCAGCCGGCGACGAGGCCGGCCAGCAGGGTGGGGAGGGATATCCGTGGGCGCACTGGTGGGTCCTTCTCCTGTGGGGGAGGCGCTGGGAGGACTGCCGAGACGGTGGGGGAACGCGTCATGATCCTGCCAGCGACGGAAGGTCAGAACAATGTCACAGGTCATATGACATAGCCTTGTCCGGCCATAACACCCGGCCCTGACCCGGCCCTGACGGCCCTGACCCGGTCCCGCTACGGCCGGTACGTCCGCGCCGCCCACGCCTGGAAGCCCGGCGCGGCCGCGATCAGGTCCCGGTACGCCGCGACCGCCGCCCCGAACAGCGTCTCCACGACCTCCCCGTCCACCCCGGCCGGCCGCCAGACCAGCAGCTGGCGGACCCAGATCGGCGTCCCGGCGAGCGGCTTGACCAGCACCTCGGCGAGCGGCCGGGTGGTGGCCCGGACGACGGACACGCCGAGCCCGGCGGCGACCATCTCCTGGAGCTCCAGCCGGCCGCCGAGGAACTCGTGCACGGTCGCCGGGGTGAAACCCGCGGCGGCGCAGGCCCCGTGGAACACGCCGTGCCAGCCGGCCCCGTCGTCGGGGGCCAGGAGCCACTCCTCCTCCGCGAGGTCCGCCAGGGCCACCTCGGCGTGGTGCCGCAGCCGGTGGCCGGCCGGCAGCGCGACGAAGACGGGCTCGGTGACGATGCCGCGGTGCGCGACCGACGGCGAGCGGCCCAGCTCCCGGCCCGGGTAGTCCACAGCCACCGCGGCGTCCGCCTCGCCCAGCTCCAGCAACTCGACGGCGTCCGAGGGGCGGTGGACCGACGTCACGGTGAAGCGCCGCCCGGGCCGCTGGTGCCGGACCCTGGCGACCAGCCCGGGCAGGATCGGCTCGTTGGCCGCCGCCAGCCGCAACTCGCGCGGGGCGGGCCCGGCCTGGGCCTCCGGGCGGCGCCCCAGACTGTCGGCGCGGGCGAGCAGCTCCCGGGCTGCGGCCAGCACCTCCGCCCCGAAGCCGGTCGGCGCGACCCCGGCGGCGGTGCGTTCGAACAGCGGGGCGCCCAGGTGGCGCTCGATCCGGCGCAGCTGGGTGCTGGTCGCCGGCTGCGAGGCGCCGAGCAGGGCGGCGGCCCGGCCGACGCTCCCGGTGTCGGCGATGGCGCACAGCACCCGCAGGTGCCGAAGCTCCAACTCCATGACGCTCCCCCTCACGCCCCGGCCGGCCCCGGCCGGCGGCGTGGGGTGGCTGCCACCACGGGCGGTGCAACAGCACACATCACATGTCAGTGGCTCACCTTCACCCCGGCGAATTGCCTCGTCAAGCCCCCTCCCGGGGTCGAACCGCCGTAACCGCGCCATCTTTTACCAGCGCATTGCCGACGCCTAATGGGAGCTACCGGGTTGTAGAAGACTCGGTGCCGTAGCCGCCAGCAGGTGAGCACTCTCGACGCCGGAGCCGTTCGAGCTCTGAGGTCAGACCGTGCCCCTACTGGTCGGCCGGGAGGCCAGACCGCTGATGGGGTGGCGTGCCCGCCCCCGAGGGCGTGAGCACTGGATCCATTAGGCCGCGCGCCGCGCCTTCCGCAGGCTGCTCGACGAAGTGAACGACCTGACAGGGAGGGCATGTTGCTG
>NZ_JBIWFT010000035.1:0-106194 GCF_044763205.1 Kitasatospora sp. NPDC096204 | reverse complement strand
AGGCGAATCCGACCGTGTCACCAGCCCCCAACCAGCTGACCTGCACCTTCAACGCGGCAGGGACTCCAGATCCCCTGAATTACGCGGAACGCAGGACCGGCGGCCCCGACTGGCGCCGCTCGGCCCCGCGCTCGCGGGGGTGAGCCCGGCATAACGCGGCTGGAGGCCATCAGAGGCGCCGTTCTCCCCGCGAGCGCGGGGGTCAGCCGGTCACCGACGCGTACGACAACTCGAGCAGCAAGTCCTCCCCGCGGACGCGGGGGGCAGCCGGAGCTGGCCGGGTTGTCCACCGGGTGCGCCGAGTCCTCACCGCGCCCGCGGGGTCAGCCGACCGTCGACGGCCGCCAGTTCGCGAACCGGAAGTCCCCCCGCAGGCGCGGGGGTCAGCCGAACGGCGGCGGCCCCGCCAGCCGGGCCTGACAGTCCTCCCCGTGCCCGCGGGGGTCACCGAATGGCGGGCGGGCCTGGCGACGGCTGGTCACGTCCTCCCCGCGCCCGCGGGGACCAGCCAGCGATCATGGGCACGGCAGCGAATCGAGGTCCCCCCGGGCCTGCGGCGGTCAGCTCATCTCCCTGCGTGGTATGACTATTGGTCACCCGGTTGGGGCGTGGTGGTGGGTCAGGAATAGAAGCCCCGGCCGTATTCCTCGCGTGGCAGCGTGAAGTCGTCCGGGCGGTCGCGCCGGAGTTCTTCGTAGCGTTCAACGAAGACGTCCAGTGCCTCGTGAAGCGTGCAGTTGCGTGCTTCTCGGATCGCCTTGAGGGCGAAGAATGTCCGATGCTCCAGGATGTCGCGATCGACGCTTTCGGGCAGCTGTTCCATGAGCCCAGCAGCGTAGTGTTCGGAGACCGGGGAGCGCCCGCTACTGAACCTGAAAGCGTGATGTCGGGGCCGTTTGCCTGACAGTTGCTGGGCGGGTCCGGTAGCCCTGAGCTGTGAGATACGCGCAGGGCGGCGGGCTGACCGACGCCGCGAGGGCCGCGCGGGAGCGGATCCGGCTGCAAGCCGTGGAACGCTTCGAGGGCGGGGAGAAGAACCGGGAGATCCCACCGCATGCACCGACACAGAGCCGTGGGAATCGTCGTCCTCATCCTCGTCGCGCTCGGAACCGCCTCGGCCTGCGACGCGGACAAGGGCGGCGACGACCAGCCCGCCAGCCCGACCACGGCTCCTACCACCGCCGCCACGGCGCCGCCCCACACCGCGACTCCTCCCCTCGCGGCCGCCACCTCGTCGCCCGCGCCGATGCCGTCCCTCGACGTTGAGAACCCGAGCGACCTGGTCCACGACTCCGCCGCCTCGCCCACTCGCCCGGCCGGCGGTGTGGCTGCTCGGACGGGCGTGGGAGGCAGTTGAGCCCGTGGTGTGTGCGCCTCAGTCCTCGGTGGGGCCCAGGTCGGCGGTGCCCCGCAGTTCGACCGTGCGGGTGGTGGAGCCGTGCAATTCGAGCACGGTGATCTCGTTCCGGCCGGCCTTCAGGACCGGTGCGGGGACGTAGAGCGTGGTCTGCGGGCCCCGGGACCAGTACCGGCCGAGCGCGAAGTCGTTGATCCAGACCTGGCCCTTGGTCCAGCCGTCCAGGGCGATGAAGCCGTCGGCCGACTGTTCGATGTCCAGATGTCCGCGGTGGAAGGCCGGGCCGACCGGGGGCGCGGCGGGCTCGAACGCGGTGAAGGACAGTCCGCCCAGCTCGTCGAGCGGCAGCGGCCGGCTGTCCCAGCTCTCCGGGGCTCGCCCGTTGACGGTGACCTCGCCGAGCAGCCCCTTGCGGTCGTGCATGCCCTGGCCATAGTTGACCCTGCCCTGGTTCTCCACCAGTACGGACAGCCGCGCGCCCCGGCGGGGGGCGTGGAAGGAGAGCGTGTGCTCGTGGCTCTCGCGTTCCAGGACGCCGACCGGCTGGCCGTCGACGAAGACCTGGGCGCGGTCCTGTACCTCGGCGATGTGCAGGACGGCCGGTCCGGCCGCCGGGAGTGCCGTCTCGTAGAGGGCGAAGCCGAAGGACTGGCCGAGCTGTTCCATGGTCTGCGGTCGGTCGGCGTGCACCGCGTCGCCGAGCCGCTCGCGCTGGTCCAGCAGGCTCGCACAGGTGGTGAGTTCGACGGTGGTCGGGGCGAGCTTGGGGGCGGGCCCGGGTGCCGGCTCCGCGGGGACGGGAGCGTACCTGGCGATCACCTCGCGGAAGGCGGTGTACTTGGGGGTGGTGTCGCCGGCCTCGTCCAGCGGCGCGTCGTAGTCGTACGACGTGACGGTGGGGCGGTACGTGCCCTTGTCGTTGGCGCCGTTGGTGAAGCCGAAGTTGGTGCCGCCGTGGAACATGTAGATGTTCACCGAGGCGCCGGCCGCGAGCAGCCGGTCGAGGTCCGCCGCGGCGTCGGCGGCGCTGCGGGTGACATGGGTGCCGCCCCAACGGTCGAACCAGCCGATCCAGAACTCGCTGCACATCAGCGGCCCGGACGGCTGTTGCGTGCGCAGTTCGGCGAGCCCGGCGTCCACCCGGCTGCCGAGGTTGACGGTGCGCAGGACGCCGTCGAGGCCGCCGCGTGCCAGGTCGGAGGGCTGGTCACAGGTGAACAGCGGCACGTCGACTCCGTGTCGGTCCAGCATCTCCGCCAGGTCCTCGAGGTAGCCGGAGTCGTCGCCGTACGCGCCGTACTCGTTCTCCAGCTGGACGGCGAGGATCGGGCCGCCGCGGGTGGAGAGATACGGGAGAACGGGCGGTAGCAGGGCGCCGAGGTAGGCGTCGACCGCCTCCAGGTAGCGCGGGTCGCGGCTGCGCAGTTCGATGTCCTCGTCGGCGAGCAGCCAGGAGGGCAGGCCTCCGCCCTCCCACTCGGCGCAGATGTACGGGCCGGGGCGGAGCAGCACGTGCAGGCCTTCGGCGGCGGCGAGGTCGAGGAATCGGGGCAGGTCGAGACCTGCGTCCAGCCGGAACTCCCCGCGCCGGGGCGCGTGGAGGTTCCAGGGGACATAGGTCTCGACCGTGTTCAGCCCCATCAGGCGCGCCTTGCGGAGCCGGTCGGCCCACTGCTCCGGATGGACGCGGAAGTAGTGCAACCCGCCGGAGATGATCCGCAGCGGTCGGTCGTCGAGACGGAAGCCGTCTGCGGCGATCTCCAGTCGTGGCATTGCCGTGGTGCTCCTTGCGATCGAGACGGTTGTCAGGTCAGCTCAGCGGGCGGCAGAGCAGGGTGTCGGGGACTCCGCCGTGGTTCCACTTCCAGGTGTAGGCCACGCCGGCGAGGTACTCGTTGTCGGCGCACTGGCCTTTGTAGTAGCCGGGTGCCCAGTCGCTGGCGGTGGAGCCGCCGGTGGCGGGGCGGTTGTCGCCGTGGTCGAACCAGGCGTTGCGCCCGGTGGTCGGCAGCGGAGCTGCGGCCGGCGCACAGAGCAGGGCGGACATCGCGTTGCTGTGGGCGCTGTAGCCGACGGCGTAGGTGTTGTCGGGGCACTGGAGCTTGTTGTAGCCCGGGGCCCAGTCGCCGTGGGTGACGTAGCGTTCGTCGGTGACGGTCACCCAGTCGCCGGCTCCGGCGGCGGGCTGGCCGGCGTCGGTGCACAGGCCGCGGCTGTCGCCGCGGCCGAGGCCGACCAGGCGCTCGGTGTCGGGGCAGTTGCCCTTGCGGTTGCCGTTGGACCAGTCGCCCTGGGCGAGCATGCGGGTGGAGACGTTCTGGTCGCCGAAGTCGAGGTCGAGCATGTTCCAGTGTGTGACCGGTGCCACCGGGCCGGTGAGGCTCGGCGCGTTGATCAGCTTGTTCCAGTCGGCGGCCCGCCAGTCGCCGGGGTCGCCCAGGCCGAGCCGCTTGCCGGTGGCGTCGTAGGAGAGCAGTGCCCAGTTGTCCTGCGGGTTTCCGTTGGCGTCGCTCCAGCCGACGACCGGCCACTGGGCGAAGTCGGTGTCGTTCTTCACCAGGATGTCGGTGAAGTTGTGGAACCAGGCCTGCTCCTTGGCGTTGGTCGAGCCGCGGCCTGCCGCGCCGAACTCGCTGACCCACACCGGCGCGGTGAAGTGCTGGCCGGACTGGGTGACGAACAGTGCCTCGTCGTTGACGACCTGGGCGAGCTGCTCGGGGGTGAAGTCCTGGTAGCGGGGGTCGCTGGTGGAGCCCGGGCCGCTCTCCGCCCCGGTGTTGGCGGGCCCGGTGTAGGCGTAGAAGTGGGCCGCGTAGACGAGCTTGTCCGACCGGACCAGCGTGTTCGAGAGGGTGCGCACCGGGGTGAGCATCGGCCGTTCGTGCCAGGTGATCGCGGTCGGGATCCCGGACCAGTTGATGCCCTCCATGATGACCAGCATGTCGGGGTCGGCAGCCAGGATCCGGTTGCCCGCCTCCTCGAAGGCGGCGTACTCGTCGTGGGAGTCGCCCCAGCCCCAGTTGGGGTTGTCCCAGGTGTCACGGCGGACCTCGTTGCGCAGGTCCGCGCCCACGACACGCTTGTTCGTCCGGTACCGCTGCACCATGAACAGCCAGTCCGCCTCCCACTGCTCGGTGGACTGGCTGCTGTTCCACCGCTCGTTGCCGTCCAGGCCGCAGCAGAAGCGGTAGGTGGTGGTGTGGTTGTTGAGGATGACCGCGAAGCCGTCGGCGGTCAGCGCGGCAACCACCGCGTCGTAGACCTGCAGCGGGGTCTTGCCCTTCAGTTGCGGGTTGGCGGCCACCGCCGCGTCCGGCACGGTGCTGGTGTCGTGGATCAGCGCGTTGGCGAAGGGCAGCCGCATGCTGTTGAGGCCCAGGCCGTGGAAGTCGGCCAGGATCTGCGTCAGCGGTGTCCGGTCCAGGCCCAGCGGGATGTTGTGCGACACCTGTCCCGCCTGGTTGTTGGCCGGATCGTTGACGTCCCCGCTGCCCTCCCAGGTGCCCTGGGCGCCGGCCCAGTTGCCGGCCTTCAGCTTGAAGCGGTCGCCGTTGGCGTCGACGATGTACCGGCCCCGGGTGCTCAGCGGACCGGTCCACGAAGCCGCGAGCTGCGTCCCCGTCATGACGGACGCGGTGGTCGAGGCGGTGGTGGGGGGCGCTGCGGCGGAGGCGGACGTTCCCCCGAGGACGAGGGTCACCGCGGCGGCCGCGGCGGGTAGGATTCGGGCGAAGGAGCTTCGGACGGTGGGAGGCGAACTGTCTGACCTCATGGTTTCCCCTCCAGGGGTGGGGGTGGGGCCTCGGATCTTCAGGTGGTGCGGCCCGGACCGGACGGTCCGGAGTCACGGGGGGCGGACCGGGGGCCGCTCAGCCCTTGAGTCCGCTGGTGGCGATGCCTTCGACGATGTAGCGCTGGGCGACCAGGAACATGGCCACCAGCGGTGTGATGGTCACGACGGCTCCGGCGAACAGCCCGGGCAGGTTGATGGTCTGTGAGGTGAGGAAGGTCGACAGGGCGATCTGGGCCGTCCACGCGGACGGGTCCTGGCCGATGACGAGCGGCCACAGGAAGGAGTTCCAGCTGTCGATGAAGGCGAGCGCGCCGAGCGAGGCCAGCATCGCTCCGGACGACGGCAACGCGATCCGGCGGTAGAGGCCGAACCAGCCGAGCCCGTCCAGGCGTCCGGCTTCCTCGATCTCGGTGGGGAACTGGAGGTAGAAGTTGCGGAAGAGCAGGACGGCGAAGGGGTTGAACAGCCCGGGTGCGATGATTCCCCACAGCGTGTTGACCCCGCCCACGGAGCCCACGAGGACGAAGGTGGGCACGAACGTCACCGAGCCGGGGATCATCAGCGTGGCCACCACCAGGGCGAGCAGGACGCCGCGTCCGGGCACCGGTATCCGCGCGAGGGCGTATCCGGCGGCCGAGGCGAGGATCGTCGACACCGGGGCGGTGATCACGGCGATCAGCAGCGAGTTGCCGAGGGCCTGGCCCATGTGCAGGGCGGGGTCGCTGAAGAGCGAGCTGAAGTTCTCCCAGTGCATGGCCGACGGCCACCAGGTCCACTGCGGTGACGTCAGGCCCCGGGAGTCCATCAGCGCGTTGCGCAGCATCAGGTAGAAGGGGGCCAGGAACACTGCCGTCAGCAGGCCCGCCAGCACCCCCCGCGCGCACCGGCGAACTACCTGCGACAGCTCTCGCGTGCTTCTCATTCCACTCACTCCTCACCCTTGCCGAAGCCGGTGACCCGGCCCTGGAGCAGGGTCACCCCGACGATGAGGGCGGTGAGCACGAAGGCTCCGGCCGATCCGAGACCGTAGTTCTGGGCGCCCATCGCGGTGTCGTAGAGATAGACCAGCGGGGTTCGGACCGGGGCCGTCGACGCCCCGGACAGCCCGCTGTTGAACAGGTTGTAGAACTCGTCGAACGCCTGGAAGGCGGCGATGAACTGCAGCATCAGGACGGCCACCGAGGTGTTGCGCAGCATCGGCAGGGTGATCCTGCGCAGCAGGCGCAGGCCGGTGGCGCCGTCGAGTGCGGCGGCCTCGTGGATCTCCTTGGGGATGCCCTGGAGGCCTGCCAGGAAGAGCACCATGTAGAAGCCGACCTGGAGCCAGAGGCGGAGGGTGACGAGGACGACCCAGTACAGCGGCGGCGACGTGGTCTGCAGCCACGGGACGGCGGACATGCCGAACCATCCGCCGATGGTGTTGGCGATCCCGGCCGGCAGACCGTTGAACAGGCACATCTTCCACACCAGGGACGCCGCGACGTAGGAGACGGCGGCCGGGATCAGGAAGGCGGTGCGCAGCAGGGCCCGGCCGCGCCGGATCCGGTGCACCAGCAGCGCGAGTCCCAGCGAGGCGGCGAACGTCACCGGCACGATGAACAGCGTGAACAGCAGGATCTGGACGAGCGATGTGCGGAACACGGCGTCGGAGAGCAGCGCCTGGTAGTTGTCCAGGCCGACCCAGTGGCCCAGGGCGATGGTGCCGCGGGCCTCGCTGAGGCTGAGCAGGAAGCTCCAGCCGATCGCGACGTACTTGAAGACGCCCACGCCGATCAGCAGGGGCCCGGCGAGGAGTGCGAACGCTCCCCAGGCACGCCAGTCCGTGCGGGGCCGGCGGGTGGGGGCGCCCTGCGGCCGGGCCGTGGGGCGCCGGGCACGCTCGTCGGGCAGCGTGGTCGAGGGTACGGGCTTCATCAGGCGCGCTGCTTGTCGATCTCGCTCTGGGCCTGCCTGGCCGCGTCGGCCAGGAGCGAGGACGCATCCCCCTGCCCGCTGACGATCTTCGACGCGGCGGCGCTGAACAGGGAGCTCACCGCGCTGTTCCAGGTGCCGGGGTTGTGCCGGCCGTACGTGGCGGCCAGTTCGACCGTCTCCTTGGCGGTGCCCTGGGCGACCTTGTCGGCGGAGGCGGCGACGGACTTGCGCGGCGGAATGTGGAAGCCGTAGCTCTCCGCCCAGTCCTTCTGCAGGTCGGTCTGCTGGATCCAGAGCCACTGGACGAACTTCTTGGCCGCGTCGACGTTCTTGCCCTTGGCGTTGACGCAGCTGGTCCAGCCGCCGACGCGCACGACGGGCGTGCCGCCTGCCCGGTAGGCGGGCCAGGGCAGGACGCCGAAGTCGTCGCCGAGCGCGGTCCTGATGGCGGGCATCGACCAGAGGCCGCCCCACTGCATCGGGGTGACGTTCTGCACGAGGGCGGCGGGATCCCACCAGTCGGTGGTGAAGCCGAGCAGCAGGGACTGGTCGTCGTGAAGACGCTTGAGGCCGGCCACGGCCTCGGCGGCCTGCGGGGAGCCGAAGACGGCCTTGCCGTCGGCTACCAGGTCGCCGCCGTTGGACCACACCGCCATGATGGCGCTGTCGCCCAGGCCGTCGTTGCCGAGGAACAGGCCCTTGGTGTTCTTGGTGGTCAGGGCCTTGGCCGCGGCGACGAGCGCGTCGAAGGTGTCGGGCGGGGTGATGCCGGCCTTGGACAGCGCGCTCTTGCGGTAGTAGAGCATCATGACGTCGTCGATCATCTTGACGCCGTAGAGCTTGCCGTCGACGGTCGCCGTGTCGAGGTCGCCCTGGTTGAAGTCGGACTTGGCGCTGCCGTAGAGGTCGTCCAGCGGGGCTATCTGGCCGTGCCAGGCGAGGCCGTCGTTGAAGTCGCCGATCTCGAAGACGTCCGGGGCCGCGTCGGTGAGCAGGGTCGCGCTGAGCTTGCCGGCGTAGTCGCCCGGGGTCCAGGTGACCTTGACCGCGATGTCCGGGTTGGCCTTGGTGAACGCGGCCGCGTAGCGGGTGAGGGCCTGCTGGGTGCCGGCCTCGCCGTAGGCGTGGGACCAGACGTTCAGGGTGGTCTTCGCCCCGCCGGAGGCCCCGCCGGTCGGGTTGCCGGTGCAGCCGACCGCTGCTCCGGCGACGAACAGGACGGATCCGCCGAGGAATCCTCTGCGGCTAAGCTGGGATGTCTGTGCGCTCACTTCGCATCCTTCAGGCTGAGGGTGTGGGTGGTTGTCCGGCGTGGCCGGTGTCCGACGTTCACGGCTGGCAGGCGGTGCCGGACATCGGTCGTGCCGGAGGCTCGGGTTGGTGATCGGCGGATCCCCGGTTGCCCGGGGCGGCGTGGTGGCGGTTCGCCAGGGGCCTTCAGGGCAGGAGGGCCTGGATGCCGACGACGGCGGCTCCGCGGGCCCACTCCTCCCAGGGGAGTGGACGCAGGGTCAGCGGGCACCTCGCCGCCGCCTTGAAGCAGTGTGCGGCGTAGGCCTCCTTGATGTGCCTTCCGAAGAGGTCGTAGGTGTCGAGTCCTTCGCCGGTGACGACGACGCGCTCGGGGCCGAGCAGGTTGACCAGGGTGGCGATGCCGGTGCCGATTGCGCGGCCGGCCCGGGCGAAGGCGTCGCGGGCGGCGGGTTCTCCGCCGCGGGCGAGCTGGACGGCACCGTCGAAGTCGAGGTCCGGGTCGTCGGTGGCGCGGCGGACGGTGGCGAGGATGGCGTCGCTGGAGGCGACGGCCTCGACGCAGCCGACCTGGCCGCAGTGGCACCGCGGCCCGACCGGGTCGATGCTGATGTGCCCCATCTCGCCGGCGACCCCGTACGCGCCGGTGACCAGCTCACCGTTGACGACGATCCCCGAGCCGATCCCGGCTCCGATCGTGACCAGTGCGAAGTACTCGGTGCCGATGCCCTCCCCGTACCAGTGCTCGGCGGCGGTGAGGGCCTTGACGTCGTTCTCCACGGTGACGATCAGGCCGGTCGCCGCGGCGACGGTCTCCGCCAGCGGCACGTCGCGCCAGCCGGGGAGCACGGAGTAGCGGACGCGCCCCCTGGGGCGGTCCACGTCGCCGGAGACCGCGATGCCCAGGTGCCGGGTGCGGGCCCGGTACTCGGGTCTCGCGTCGAGGAGTTCACCGACGAGGTCGGTCAGCAGCGCGCACACGGCGGCAGGGTCGCGCTCGCCCAGCGGCCGGACGGCGGTGGTACGCATCCGGGCCCGCAGGTCGCAGACCGTGCCGAAGAGGGTGTCGGCACTGATCTTCACACCGACGAAGAACTCCCGGTCGGGAGTGACGGCGAGCGGGTTGACGGGACGTCCGGCCCCCGGAGCGGTGCGCTCCGGGGGGAGTTCGTGCAGGTAGCCGTCGTCGATGAGTGGTCGCGCGGCCTTGGTCACCGCGGTCGAGGACAGGCCCGTCCGGCGGGCCAGCTCCACCCGGCTGAGCGGGCTCTCGGCCAGCAGCAGGGCGAGGACGGCGGTTTCGGCCGGTGCGGTGACCAGTGGCCGCGAGTGGTTTGGAAACACGGCCGCAACCTACCGGTAAATAAATAACTTCGTCCAGTATTGATTTCCCTTCCGGGCGGTCCTACGCTCTGGCCCAACTCCGGGCGTTTCCATCGTCGTTCACCATGGCGACCGGCCGCTTCCGGTCCGCGTCCGACCCCCAGCGTCGCTCGACACCCCTCAGGACCTCCTGTGCCCACCACGTCCTCATCCGCTTCCTTCGACCCCGCCCGCGGGCTGGCGGTCCTACGGACCCCGAACAGCGTCTACGCCGTACGCATCGGCGCTGACGGCAGCCCCCGGCATCTGCACTGGGGGGCACCGCTCGACACCGACGCCCTCGGTGGACTGCCGGCGGCCGCCTCACCCGCCGCGAGCAGCTTCGAGGCAGACCCCGCACCGGACGAGCTGGCCCCGCAGACCGGTGCGCGGTTCGGGCCCGCCGGCCTCCAGGTGCGATTCGCCGACGGCACCCGCGGCGCACAGTGGTCCTTCACCGGGCACACGGTCCACGGCGGGGAGCTGCGCCTGCGCCTGGCGGACCGCCGCTACCCGCTGGCCGCCGAGCTCTGCTACCGCGTCCGCCCCGACAGCGACGTCATCGAACGATGGGTGGAACTCATCCACACCGGTGCCGACGACGCGGGTCCGATCAGCGTCGACCGGCTGGACTCGGCCTCCTGGGCGACGCCGGCCCTGCCCGACTACCGGCTCAGCCACCTCGTGGGCGGTTGGAACAGCGAGTTCCAGCTGCACCGCGACCGGCTCCCGGTCGCCGAGACCGTGCTCACCAGCCGACGCGGCGTCACCAGCCACCACGCCAACCCCTGGCTCGCCCTCGACGACGGCACCGCCGACGAGGAACACGGCGAGGTCTGGAGCACCGCCCTGGCCTGGAGCGGAAGCTGGCGCATCACCGTGCACCGCGACCCGGTCGGCCGGACCACCTGGACCGGCGGCTTCGGCCACGAGGGACTCACCTGGACCCTCGGGCCCGGCGAGAGCCTGCACACCCCCGTCTTCGCCGGCCTCCACACCCGCGACGGCTTCGGCGGCGCCAGCCGAGCCTGGCACACCCACCTGCGCACCGCCGTCCTGCCCGACCCCGAGCGTGACCGACCCGTCGTCTACAACTCGTGGGAGGCCACCGGATTCGACGTCGACCAGGCCGGCCAGCTGCGCCTGGCCCGACTGGCCGCCCGCCTGGGCGCCGAACTCTTCGTCCTCGACGACGGCTGGTTCGGCGGCCGTACCAGTGACCGCGCCGGCCTCGGCGACTGGAAACCCCGGCCCGAGGCGTTCCCGGACGGGCTGCGCCCACTGGCCGACGAGGTTCACCGCCTGGGCATGGCCTTCGGACTGTGGGTCGAGCCGGAAATGGTCAACCGCGACAGCGAGCTCCACCGGGCCCACCCCGACTGGGTCGTCCACGCCCCCACCCGGGACGCCACCGAGCTGCGCAACCAGCTCATGCTGAACTTCGCCCGCCCCGACGTCGAGGCCTGGGCCCACCGCACCCTGGACCAACTGGTGCGCGAGAACGACGTCAACTGGCTCAAGTGGGACGCCAACCGGGTCGTCACCGAAGCCGGCTGGGCCGGCCACCCGGACCCCGACCGGCTCTGGATCGACCACACCCGCGCCGTCCACCGGATCATGGACCGCCTCCGCACCGACCATCCGGGCCTGCGCATCGAGGCCTGCGCGGGCGGCGGCGGACGGGCCGACCTCGGCATCCTCGCCCGCACCGACCAGGTCTGGACCTCCGACAACACCGACCCCGTCGACCGGATCGGCATCCAACACGGCTTCAGCCAGCTCTTTCCCGCCCAGACCATGGCCGCCTGGGTGACCGACAGCCCCAATCTCGCCACCGGCCGCACCACCCCTCTGCGGTTCCGCTTCCACGTCGCCATGGCCGGCGCGCTCGGCCTCGGCGCGGACCTCACCGCCTGGTCCGAGGAGGACCTCGACGAGGCCGCCGCATTCGTCGCCCGCTACAAGGAGATCCGCCCCCTGGTCCAGCACGGCCGCCAGCACCGCCTGACGGGCCCCGGAGGAGTGACGGCCGTGCACTACGCGTCCCAGGACGGCGCCGAACACGCCGTCCTCGCCTGGCGCCCCGCGACCCGGTTCGGCCACCAGCCCGCCGGCCTCGCCCTGCCGGCCCTGGACCCGGCGGCCCGCTACCTCGACGTCGACGAGGGCACCACCCACAGCGGTGCCGTCCTGACCCGGCGGGGCATCGACCTCCGGCTGCCCGCCGGCGACTACGCCAGCCGCCTGATCCGGCTGCGCCGGACGATCTGACCCTTCGCCACCCTCCTCACGAAGGACCCGCGCACATGGCCACGCCCCGCGTCCTGGTCGTCGGCATCGACGGCGTCCGCCTCGACCTGCTGCCGCTGCTGGACACCCCGCACCTCGACGGGCTCGCGAACGCCGGCTTCCTCGCGCCCGTCCACGTCGACGACAGCACCCCGACCATGTCGGGCCCCTGCTGGACCACGATCGTCACCGGCGTCGGCGTGGCCAAGCACGGCGTCTGGGGCAACAACTTCACCGGAAACCGGCTCGGGGTGTTCCCCGACTTCACCACCCGGCTCGCCACCGAACACGGGCTGCGGACCTTCGCCGCCGGCGGCTGGGAACCTCTGTTCCTGGCCCGGCAGGGCGGCCCGGTCTTCGCGGCCCCGAGCCGGCTCGCCTACATCGCCCCGCGCGAGGACTCCCCGCAGGCCTGGGAGGAGTGCGACCGGAGCGTGACCGCCGAAGCCGTACGGGCACTCAGCTCCGGCGAGGACCTGGACGCCTCCTTCGTCTACCTCGGCGCGGTCGACGAGACCGCCCACTTCCTCGGCTGCGGCCCCGAGTACCGCCGCGCGATCGAGACCGCCGACCGACGCCTCGGACAGCTCCTTGCCGCCCTGCGCGAGCGGCCCGACGCCCGGGCCGAGGAGTGGACCGTCATCGCGGTGACCGACCACGGCCACCGCGACGAAGGCGGCCACGGCGGCCGGAGCCCGCTGGAGCGCACCGCCTGGATAGCCGCGAGCGGCCCCGGCCTCACCCCCTCCACCAGGCCGGACAGCCTCCACCACGCCGATGTCGCCGCCCACGTCTACGCCGCCCTGGGAATCGCGCCCGACCCGCACTGGACGCTCGACGGACGGCCCTTCCCCACCCTCACACCGCGAACCGCCTGATTCCTGCGGGCCGGGCTCCTTGCGGCGTTCGACGGTGGCGCCGTCAGACGCGCGCCACTCCGCGGCGGACTACTCGTCCGGCCGATCGGACTCGTCCGAGCAACCTCCCCCGACGAGGGTGAGCGTGGGGGTAGCCCGGCGTCAGTGCGGGCCCGATTCCTCGGTGCCGCAGGGGCCGCCGGCCTGGGATGCGATCACCGGCCTGGTCGAGATACCCGACGATCTGCACTTCGTCCACTGGGCCGAGCTGGAGCTTCGAGTACCGTCTGCGGCGGCCGAGCTCCGCCGCCAGTTGGCCAGATACAGCTCGCTTGCCCATAGCTTCAATGTCGTCTACGACCAGTAGCGCCGGACTGGTCGATGACGGGCATGCCGCTCAGCACTTGATCAGCGGGTCGTAGGGCTCATCCTCTGGCGTGAAGATCAGGATGAAGTCCTTGCCCGCCTCAGTCGCGACCTCGCGCAGGCGGGCCAGGACGTCGGCCTCAGTGGGAAGGTCAAGGCCGAGAGCAGTGGCCGCGCGGTCCCGCCGAACTGCCAGGTCGGGTATGTCCTCCACGTACTCGGCGGCCAGCTCACCGCTCTCCTCCGCGGTGAACGCTCGGCAGTCGCGCCACCAGGGCGCGACCAGGAGGAGCCGCAGGAGTTCCGGCAGGCCGATCGCGACCAGAGCCGCGCCACCTTCGGAATCCGCGTACAGAACCGGACGTTCCTCCCCGCCATCGCCGCAGAAGAAGTACGTGCCCCCTGTTCCATCACCCGCGAAGCCCTCCAGAGCCGCGCCCGACGCGAGGTGGACGTCCTCGCCGTGGTCTCCCCGGTCGAGGTCAAAGTCGCCCGGCCAGGCCAGGAAGCGGGCAGCGTCGGCGTGCTCGTAGATGGCAGTGATCAGCGATTGCATGCGCCGCACGATAGCGACCGGGAACGACACTCACGCGCTCGCCGGCAACACATCGACCGGAATGTATGGCGGTGAGGATCAAGACATCAAGCGGATGTTGGGGGACTGCGCGCTGGTGGCGAGGGGGTGAGCACAGTGGGTACAGGTTTGGCTCACGGGGCGAACCATGTTGCTCTGGATGCTGAACGCTTCGGCCTGCTGCGATTCTGGACAGCGGTATCCCAGGTACAGCCGGACCCACGGCGCGCGCGTCAGCGCGGCTGCTGGCTCGTCCCGCTTGGTGTCATGGAACGGCGCCCACCAGTAGTCGACGACGGCCCGGAGTGCCGTCCGCTCCCGCTCGTCGGTGACGTCGAAGGCGGCAACGCGACCTGCAGCCGGATGCTCCACTCTCTGCCTACCTGAACAAACCGCGCATTCCTCGCCATATCGGAGGTGAGTAGTGCGCCCGGTGCGCTTACAGATGAAGCAGTCCAAGCTCAGGTCCAGCTTCTTCTGCCAGTGGAGGTTGTGGAAGACCTCACCCCGGAGGGGCACTGTCAGTTCGGCGGTGATCTCAACGGTTCGCAGCACTGTGCGATTTTCGCAGACAGGCGGCTGAGGGGCGTCGCGGCATCACTGCGGTCAGCGCCCAACGGATCATCATCGCGGAGCGGTCCGGGCAGGCTCTGTCCGGCGGATCAAGGCGGCATAGGCTCCAGGGCATGCACAGCACCCTGACGGAGCACGCCCGGTGTCTCTACGGAGACGAGTACCGACCTACACCGAAGTGCGACGGCGACCACCATGAGCACTACTTCGTCGAAGAGCTGACCTTCGCTGACGCAGATTCGATCCTCGCCATGCTGCGTGAGCTGAGCCCGCACGTCGTCGACGGCCATCTGCCGGTCTGGGTTCGCAACCTGGCCTACCGTCTGGTGCTCCTGCAGCGGCCGGACGAGCCGGCGCTGCTGCGAGAGGCCGCCGAAAACCTCTGGCTGCACGGACCGGACTGGGACGACATCGCGGCAGACCTGAAGCGGCGGGCCGACTCGCTGGAACCGGGCTGAGCTGAACGGGCTCTGGCGAGGATCACGTGGGAGAGGTGGGAATAGTGCACAGTCGGAATAACCCCCTCCCGCCAGTAGTTCTGAACCTGCGCTCCGGGTGCTGCCCAGAGCCCCAGCCCGCCACGGACGGCACGGTGGGCCGCCACCTGATCCGCGCCCGCCACTTCAAGAACGTCACCGACACCGACGGCCACCACGTCTCGGCCGGCGAGATCTGCAACGTCCCGTGGGTGGCCATTGCACCGGTCGTCAACGCCATCCGCGTCCTGGAGCAGATGGTGCCCGATGGCGAGCACCTCTTCGCCGCCACCCACCACTTCGGCAAGGACACCGGCGTGCTGCAGGCTGGCGGCCTGAACCTGAGAATCAAGGACTTCATCACCTGGGCCAACCGCGAGGCCGCCGCACGCGACCTGACCGGCCAGCACATCCCCGATGATCCGCATGGACCCATGCAGGCCGGCCGCTTCCGCCGCACCCTCGCCTGGCACATCGCCCGCCGCCCCGGCGGCCTGGTCGCCCTCGCCATCCAGTACGGCCACATGCGCACCGTCCTGGATGCCCGCACCTCCAGCCGCTACGGCACCCGAAGCCGCGGTGGCATCCACACCGTCCTCGACGTCGAGACCGCGCTCGCCGCTGACACCGCCGCCCGCCTCCGCGACCGGCTCGCCGCCGGCGAGCACATCTCCGGCCCCGCCACCCAGCGGGCCCTCACCGCGGCCGCCCACGTGCCCCGCTTCGAAGGCCGCATCGTCCCCCGCACCTTCGTCAACAAAGCCCGCGCCTACCTCGCCCGCGACGGCATCGTCCTGTTCGACAACCCCGACGCCCTGCTGATCTGCGCCTTCAAGCGCGACAGCGCCCTGTGCGAACCGGACCCCGACGCGAACGCGCCCCGCCAGTACGACTGCCGACCCGGCTGTGCCAACACCGTCCGCACCGACACCCACGCCCGCCTGCTCCGCGCCCGGCCCGACGAACTCGACCACCTCGCCGACCGCCTGCCACCACCGGTCGGCCGCCGCCTACGGACCAACGCCGGCCGGCTCCGCGCCGCAGCCGGCACCCACGACTCCACCTCCCAGACCGCCGAGGCCCTGCGATGACCCCGAACCACCAGGACGAGCGCACCCGGATCCGGCAGGCCATCGACCGGCTCCTGACCGGCCAGGGCACAGCCTCCGACGGCAGCCTCACCGCCGCCGCCCTCGCGGTCGAAGCTGGCGTCCACCGCATGGCCCTGATGAAGCGCCACGCCGACCTGAAGAACGAGTTCTACGAGCGAGTCCGCGCCGACACCGCCCAGATCCCGGAGACCGAGAAGCGATTGCGAGAGACCATCGTTAAGCTCAAGCAGACCGTCGCCGACAAGAACGCCGAGATCCTCGAACTCCGTCAGCAGATCACCATGCTCACCCTGGCTGGCGCCGTACTCATCGAGCGCCTGAACGACGCCGGGGATCAGCCTGGTGCCGCTGGCAACGTCGTGCGGTTCCCGGGTTCCTGAGCACCAGCCAGCTGGCAGTTGAGTGGCGAGACCGCGCACGGCTAGGTCAGGCCCCCACAGCGAGGCTGATCTCCACTTGCGCCGGTAGTGTCCTCCTACCCCCACGTGTCCGGCCTTCTGCGGCCAGGCGCGGCGCGACGAAAGGAGCCTGGCGTTGGGCTGGATCGGCGGGCACTACCGCAGAGACGGTACTTATGTGCAAGGCCACTCCCGCAGAGGCGCGAACAAGGGTGATGACGGAGAGGGGGTGATCTTGCTGCTGGCCCTCGCCATCCTCGCGCTTCCTGCCATGGGCGTCGGCTGGTTGGTCACCAAGAAGTGGGGCAAGACCCCTGGCTGGCTGTCCGGGCTGGCGACGGCACAATGGTGCGTGCTGCTGGTGCTTACGCAGATAACCACGCCCAGCTGTCCTGTCACGCTCTCCGACGGCACCCTGGGCCCGTGTGTCGACGTGAAGGACGGTCTCGCACCGCATGGCTTCGCCTTCCTGATAGCGCTGGTGCTGACCGCCTGCGCGATAGTCTCGATCCTCGTCTATCCGCGGCAGTACCGGCCCGCACCTACACCGCTCACCTACCACGGCGTGCCGCGACTGCACACCAATTGCCTCGACTGCGGCCGACCGCTGTCCGACTACGACTCCATGGTGCGTGGCTACGGCCCCAGATGCTGGAACCGTATTCAGTAGCGCCGCCCTTAGTACTCCAGCAGGACTTCGACGTTTTGCCTGATCAGACGGCTGCGCGGTGAGTGTAGCGGGCTGGTGCCCGTCAGGGGCGGTCTTCTTGGGACCGCCCCTCGATCGTGTCCAGCCGGCGTTGGTAGTGACTGAGGTTCCCCCCGCGGCCCGCAGGGTGCGCGGGGCCGAGGCCGGGAACTGCCCCATGTCGTGGAGAACCGGCCAGGCCAGAGTGCCGGCGAAGGTGCCCGAACGCAGGGTCTCCCCGGACAGCCCGTGCTTGCGGCATTCGACGGCGTAGTGCAGCAGGGCCTCCGGCGTCAGACCGTCCAAATCGATACCGAACACCGTCAACGCGCAGCAGATGTCCCGCATCGTCCGTGTCCGACGCGGCTCCGAGACGGGCGGCTGCCCGACGCGCAGGCAGAAGTCCTCAAGCAGCGGATCGCTCGCGACGCTTCGAAACCAGCGGGTGTAGACGGAGAACCGGTTGGCGTGGAAGGAGTGTGTCAAGGGACAGTGGGATCTCCCCGGTGGCGGAAAGTTGATCTCCCCGCTGGTGGACAGTGAAAGTCCCCAGTGGACAGTTGATCTCCCCGGGGGTGGGGTCAGTAATCCGAAGCCCTTTCGGGCTCACCCCGATGGGGTGAAAATCGGGTTGGGTCCGTCCGGCTGACGTCGTGTCGTCTTGGCGCTTTCCGAGCCCGGGGGTCAGTAGGACGGTGGGAGCCCGATCGACAGGCACCCGGAAGTGTTGCTTCGAGCACGCGTATCAGACTCTCCCGCCTGCCTGGCTCCCCCGGGCGGTCCCGCCTGCACGGCGCGGACGAGAAGGGGGTGCCGGAAGGATGGACGTCATCCACGAGCGGTGTGCCGGGATCGATGTCAGCAAGACCGACGTGAAGGTGTGCCTGCGCCTGCCCAGTACGGGCAAGCGGCGCCGGAGCGAGGTGCGGGTCTTCTCGACGATGACCCGCGACCTGCTCGCGATGAAGGACTGGCTGACCGAGCAGGGCGTGACCCTGGTCGGCATGGAGGCCACCGGCGTCTACTGGAAGCCGGTGTTCCACGTGCTGGAGCACGAGATCGAGTGCTGGCTGCTGAACGCCCGCCATATGAAGGCGGTGCCCGGCCGCAAGACCGACGTCGCGGACTCGGAGTGGATCGCCAAGCTCATGGAGCACGGTCTGGTCCGCCCCTCGTTCGTGCCACCGCAGCCGATCCGCGAGCTGCGGGACACCACCCGCTACCGCACCGAGGTCGTGCGCGAGCGAACCCGGGAGGTCCAGCGGCTGGAGAAGCTGCTGGAGGACGCCGGGATCAAGCTCTCCTCGGTCGTCTCGGACATCGTCGGCAAGTCCGGCCGGGCCATGCTGGAAGCCCTCGTTGCGGGTGAGCGCGACCCACTGGTCCTCGCGGGAATGGCACTGGGCAGCATGCGCGGCAAGCGCGAGATCCTCGCCGAGGCGCTCAGGGGCCGTTTCACCGGACACCACGCGTTCATGGTCCGCGCCATGCTCGACCGCATCGACGCCTGCATCGAGATGGAGGCGCGGCTGAGCGAGCGGATCGACGCGCAGGTGCGGCCCTTTCGCCGCCGGATCGACCTCCTCGTGACCATACCCGGCATGAGCACCCGCTCCGCCGAAGTCGTGCTCGCCGAGATCGGCGCGGACATCGCCCGCTTCCCCACCGCTGCGGACCTCGCCTCCTGGGCCGGGGTCTGCCCCGGCAACCACGAGTCGGCCGGCAAGCACAGCAGTGGCAAGACCCGGCACGGTGATCCGTGGCTCAAGGGCGTCCTCGGACAGGTGGCCTCCGCGGCCTCCCGGTCCAAGGGCACCTACCTGGCCGCCCGTTTCAAGCGCATCGCCTCCCGGCGCGGCAAGAAGCGGGCCCTGGTCGCCGTCGAGCACTCGATCCTCATCGCGGTCTGGCACATGTTCACCCACGACATCGAGTACCACGACCTCGGCGGCGACTACTTCCTCGAACGCACCGGCAAGACCAGGCAGACCCGACGGCTGGTGAGCCAGCTCAACCAACTCGGCTACCAAGTCACTCTCCAATCCGTCGGGACTACTTGATCTTCAAGAAGGGATGCGGGAGGGGGATTTTCGTATCAGTCGAGGGGGACGACGCCTCGTCCGGTGGTTGCCTCGGCGAGGCGGTGGCTGTCGCCCTGGGTGACGACGACGTGGGCGTGGTGCAGGAGCCGGTCGACGGTCGCGGTGGCGAGGGTCTTCGGCATGATCTCGTCGAATCCCGACGGATGAAGGTTGCTGCTGACTGCCAGACTGCGGCGCTCGTAGGCGGCATCGACCAGGCGGTAGAAGCCTTCGGCGGCGTCGGGCGAGACGGGCAGGAGCCCGATGTCGTCGACGATGATCAGGTCGGTGCGGGTGATCCGGGTGATCGCCTTGGAGACGGAGTCGTCGACGCGGTGGCGGCGGACCAAGGCGCCGAGGTCCTCGATGGTGAACCACGCGACGGTCATCCCGGCGTCGACGGCGGCCTGCCCGAGCGCCTCGGTGAAGTGGCTCTTGCTCGTGCCCGACGGGCCAACCACACAAAGATTCTCGCGCCGTCCGACCCATTCCAGGGTCCGCAGCGCGGACTGGGTCGGGACGGGGATCGAGGAGGCTTCCTCGTTCCAGATGTGGAAGGTCTTGCCGGTGGGAAAGGCCGCGCGGGTTCGTCGGGTGCGGAGGTTGGCCGCGTCCCGGCCGGCGGCTTCCTCGGCCAGCAGAGCCCGCACGATCTCGGCGGGGTCCCAACGTTGGGCCTTCGCGGTCGGGATGATCTCGGCCATCGCCCGGCGGATGTGAGGCAGCTTCAGGCGTCGGGTCAGCGAGATCGCCTCGTCGAAGGCGGCGCCCGAGGTCGCGGCGACCGCCGAGGCGGGGGCCTGCATTCGGTGTCGTGGCGCGGGGACGGTGAGGCTGTCGTTCATGGCGGTGTGCTCTTTCTGATCGCGGCCGACGGCGGCTCGGCGCCGTCGGCCGGCTGTCGTTCTTGCTGTCATCGGGGTCGGATAGGTTGCCCGGATGACTGACATGGACCCGTTGGTGCCCGTTCTCGCCGGGCTGGTCGTCGACACCGTCTGGTTCCTCGACGGCTGCGAGGACGACGAGGTCGATCCCGACTCCGCGGTGAAGATGATGGAGAGTGTGGCCGGAGTGCTGCAGCGGCTGCCGGAGGACCAACTCGGCCGGTTCCTGCGGGCGCTCACGGATCTGGCTGAGGCCGAGCCGGACCCGCAGCGGCGGGAGTTCCTGGAGTCGTTCCCCGGCGCCTGCGGTCTGATCGACGACGAAGACTGAGCCCTGGCCGGGGTCGGCTCAGTTCGACCCGAATCCGGACCAGGCGGAAGTGCCCGGCTGCAGGCTGTGGGTCTCGCTGCGGCGGGTCGGCTCGGCCTGGTCGTGCTCGCCCTGGTGGTCCAGGATCGACAGCAGGTCGCTCTCGGCGAAGCGGCCAACCGTCGCGGCGGTGCCGAGCGCCCGGTCGACGTCGGCGGTGCCGTGCAACTTGGCCAGTGCGATGGCGTCGGCCATCTTCGCCCGAATCCGGCGGGTGCCGGCGGCCGCGGCCTCGATGAGCCAGGCCGCCGCCCCTGGCCCGATGGCCAGGAACTGGGCCTCGGCCGGGCTGGTCGGCTTCGGCGTGCGCTCCCCGCGCGGGGCGTCGGGGTAGTGCTCGTCGGCGATGCGCGGGTTGCCCGGAGTGGAGCGGGCATGCCGGGCGACCTCGGCCGCGCTGCCCGCGACCATGGCGGTGACGATCAGGTCGTCGCCGTGGAAGCGGACCCAGACGCTCTGTTCGACAAGCTCGTGCGGGACCGAGTAGCGCACCGAGTTGACCGAGATCGTCGAGTCCTTGCCGACCCGGCGGCTCTCGCCGAACGCGGCGGTGAACGGCTGCTCGGGCACCGGGTGCAGCCGCAGACGTTCCTCGGCCAGCAGATCGGCGGGGATCCGGCGGGTCTCGCGGTGGACGCGGTTGTTCACCTCAACCATGAAGGCCTCGCAGGCTTCCTGTAGCCCGGCGAAGTCGGTGTACTCGGTCCGCAGGTTCACCTGTGTGGGCACCAGGTCCCGCTTGGCGATCCGGACCGTCGACTCGGTCCCGCCCTTGGAGGCAGGGTCGGCCGGCATGCAGGTCCGCACCACGGTGCCGTAGTGGCGGGCGATCGGCACCAGCTCGGGGTTGCGGACCGCGATCCGGGCGACGTGCTCGACCGTGACCGTCTTCTCGTTGTCGGTCAGGCAGTAGGTCGGAACCCCGCCGATCGCGCGGAACGTCGCGTCCAGACAGGCCGCCACCGTCGGCAGGGTCTTGTCGAACACCGGGATGACCACGCGGAACCGGGACCAGGCCAGCCACGCGCACCACAGGCTCGTGCACCGGGAGCCGATGCGCGGGCCCTCTCCCCAGTCCCATTGCATCCACATCGCCGGCTCCGGGATCCAGGGTCTGAACACCCTGCGGTTCCCGGCCCGGTAGGACTCCTTCGCCGCCGCAACGGCCCGGCGGGTCGTGCGGTCGGTGCCGGTGAAGCCCATCGCGACGATCTTCTTGTGAACAGCGTCGGCTCCGACCTTGCCGCGGGACCGTTCGACCAGTTCCTCCACCTTCGGCAGGAAGTCGTCGATCAGCTTCGACCGCACCGCCCGCTCTGTCGGGTCGACGCCCTGGCCCCGAAGCTGGACATAGCGCCGGACCGTGTGGTGGTCGCAGCCGGCCAGCTCGGCCGCCTTCCGGTAACTCCCCGTGAGGTCGTACGCCTCAAGAATCTCCATGATCTCCTCATCGCTCTTCACCATGCCCACTGTGCGTTATGGGCGTGGTGGGTCGGCGGGGAGATCAGCTGTCCGCTACTGGGGAGGTTCCGTGTCCGCCAGCGGGGAGACCAACTGCCCGCCGTTGGGGAGTCTGCCGCGTCCGCTGACAGGAGTGCAAGGTAGGGCTGATGAGCCTGATGGCGAAGGCATGGCCGGCCCCGCTGAACAGTCGGTAGCGCAGCTTCGTGTCGTCGCCCGCGAGGTCACCGACCGGCCTGTTCAGTTCGTTCAGGCCAGACGCCTCCCAACGCTCCTGCCAAGTCGCGCCCGGGAACGGCGCGATGCGCTGAAGGAACTCCCGGACATCCCGGCCCCGTCGCCACTCCTCGTTCGGGGAGGTCGCGAAGTGGCGCCCGACGGTCGCAGCCACTTCCTCAAGAGGGGCGCATCTGAGCTTGATAGTCCAGGAAGGCCTCGAAGAGGGCCTTGCGGACGGTGTCGGTGTGCGCCGTTGCTCAGCCGAGTGGTACGCGGGCGGCGGTCTCCCACTCGTACATCCGTCGATCGCGGCCCAGGACGATGAGTTCGGCCGCGGTGACGCGGGCGGTGGCCGGGTAGGTGGTGACGGCGGCCAGGGCGTCGGCGGCGGGTCGGGCCGGGCCGTCGGCGTTGGAGTAGGCGACGGAGACGTGGGGCCGGAAGCCGTCGGCGGGCTCGGGGACCTCGGGCCAGACGTCGGCGATGGCCGCGCGGAGGGCCGAGCGTACGGCCCGGACCGGCTCGGCCGGGTCGACGGTGAGGAGCAGCGCCTCGGGGGTGACGATCGCAGGTCCCAGCGCGAGGTCGAAAGCCGGGACCTGCGCGAGGTGGTGGGCGGCGGCGTCGGCGATGGCGCGCGCGTCGGCCTCGCCGACCTCGGCGGTGGAGCCGAGGCCCTGCATGGTGAGGTGCAGCCAGCGGTCGGGGACCAGGTCCAGCCCGGGGACACCGGCCAGGGCGTGGCGGTAGTCGGCGGCAAGGCGGTGGACGTCGTCGGCGCCGTCGAAGGTCAGGTGCCAGGTGTACCAGCGGGTGCCAGGGCTCCAGCCCGGACGCCACCACCAGTGATCGGCCATGTGCGCAGTGGTGTCAGTCATGGTTGCCGATCCAACCACTGTCCGAGCCTGTGAGGGAGAGGGCGTGAGTGGCTTCGCGGACAGCGCTCTCCACGGCGGCTTGCAGGCGGCGTCCGGCGGCGCTGTCGCCCATGGGTGATCCGGCAGCACGCCGGGCGAGGTCGCGCAGGCGCTGGCGGACGGGGACGGTGCGGTGCTCAGCCGGCAGCGCAAGGATGGGGGAGAGCGCGTCGAGGACGCCCTCGGGTTCGCCGGCGAGCAGGTGGGCTCCGGCGCGGGTGATGTGGAGCTGGGCGATGGTGCCCAGGGGCCGGACATCCTGGCGCTGGAGTGCGGCGAGTCCGTGGTCGGCGTGGGAGAGTGCCCGGGCCGGGTCGTCGCCGCGCAGGCAGATGGCCGCCCCGTAGTTGGCCAGCCGTCCACTGGTGCAGGCGAACAGCCCGCCGACCTGATCATGGAGCGTGTTGGCGAGGTCGAGTTCGGAGGCCCTTTCGGCTCGGCCGAAGGCGGCCTTCGCCTCGGCGCGTGCGCCGACTTCCGCCCACGCGTCTGCGGCCTGGCAGTGGAGCAGCACGGTGACGGTTCCGGGCGCCTGGAGGGTGGCCCCGTGTTCGGCGTGTTGGATGGCCGCACGGAACTGGCCGTCCCAGAAGGCGAGCTTGCTGCGCGTGGCGGCGACCCATGCCTGGAGGCCCGGATCGCCGGCCATCTCGGCGGCCACCATGGCGGCGCGGATGTGCGTCGCGGCCTGCCGCTTGTGCCCGAGGTCGCTGGTCATCCAGGCCATCATCGCGGCGAGGTAGCCGGCGGTCGTGAAGAGCTTCTGGCGGTGGTCCAGGTTCTGGTGCCCGTACAGCAGGTCCCAGACCCGGACGAGTGATCTGTGGGTCTGCCCGTAGACCTTCAGCGGGTCCTCGGCCATCAGGTAGTCGGCGGCGAAGCCGCGGGCGTCGGCGGCGAACTGCTCCACCGAGACGGGGCCGCAGTTGGGCACCTCGGCCCACTGCGCCCACTCCGACGCCTCGTCGGCCGCGGTACGGATGAGGTCGGCGCCGGTGAGCGGCGCCTCGGGGGCCGGGGCGCGGACGGGGGCCGGGGCCGGGGCGCGGACGGGGGCCGGGGCCGGGGCGCGGACGGCCGCGGCCCCGGGAGCCTGGTGGCGCAGCAGGCGCAGGTCGGACTCCGGCAGGGCCCGGCGGTCCTCCAGGTCGAGCAGGTCCTCCAGCGAGGCGCCGTAGAGCTCGGCGAGGACGGTGAGCACCGCCAGTGTGACGCGCCGTCCGGCAGCGGCCGGCCACTTCTCCCACTTGCCGAGGAGGGAGGCGTCCGTCGCGGGCCCGGTGGCCCCTGCGGCGTCGCTGAACCGGTCGGCCGCCTCCTGGAGCGTCCAGCCGTGGGCGTGCCGCCACGCCTCGCGGGGACGGAAGCCGAAACGGGCGCGCATCTCGGTGGCGATCGTCGCCGGCGGGGCGCCGACGGCGAGGAGTTCGGTCCGCAGCGAGTCCCGGTCGGCCTTGGACCCGGGCTTGGGACGTGGAGGCATGAGGGCTCCCGGTGGGGTGCGGTGAGCAGCCTGACCCCCTCACCGTAGCGACCCGAATACGCCACGCGGGTCACACTGCGCGAATGCCGAGTGACTCGCCGTCCCGTTCTGGTCCGGATTCCGCACCGTTCGTGCAGGTCTGCCGGCTGACGGGCTGTCCGGAAAACCCGGGCGTCGGCGCCCGTGACCGAAGCGGGTCGTGAGCGGGACCGTAGTACCACCGCCGTTCACTGCGCGTCCGCTCCGGACGGCAGGGACGCGAATCGAAGGAGGGCACCATGCAGCCGAAGTCCGCCATCGCCATCGCCGCGAGCACCGACCCGGAGGAGAACCCGCAGGTCCTGGAGGACCTGGTGCTCGCCGAGGACGTCGAGCAGGAGTGGTAGTCACCGCCGCTTCCTGAACCCGGGGTGGCGGCCCGCAGGCTGGGGCCTGCGGGCCGCCACCCTCCTCATCTCCTGGGGGATCCGATGATTCATCTGTACGTCGGGCCGACGCTGCGCCCGTCCGAGCCCGTGCTGCGGCACCCGCGTATCCGGGTGCACCGTCCGGCCCGGCACGGTGACCTGTTCGCTCCCTCGATCGCCGACGGCGACCGGATCGTGCTGATCGACGGGGTCTTCCACCAGAGCCCGGCCCTGCGCCACAAGGAGATCCTGGCCGCCCTGGGGCGCGGCATCGAGGTGTTCGGTGCGGCAAGCATCGGGGCGCTGCGGGCGGCCGAGTTGGCGCCGTACGGGATGGTCGGCGTCGGGGCCGTCTACGGCGCCTACGCGCGCGGTGAGATCACCGGCGACGACGAGGTCGCTGTCGGACAGGCCCCTGACGGGCCGCGGCAGGCGCTGACCATTCCGCTGGTCAACCTCCGGCACATGCTGGAGCTGGCCGGCCGCGAGGGCGTCGTGGACCAGGCTCGCGCCGAGGATCTGCTGGAACGCTTCCGGGCGGTGTACTACCCGCAGCGCACGCCGGCGGCGGTCCGCGCGATCTGCCGTCGGGCGCGCGCCGGGGACTTCCTCGCCTGGCTCGCGGGCCGGCGCGCCGCCGATCGGCACTTCGGGGACCTGAAGCGGGCCGATGCCCTGGCCGCCATCGGCCGGGCCCTGGACGACGCTCCGGTGCCCGCGGCGCCGGTGGTGCCGGAGAACTCCTACGTCCGGCAGTGGGCCAACGCCTACCTCCGGCAGCGGGTCGACGGTCTCGACCTGCTGCTTCTTGACCGGGTCGTCTACCAGCAGGTCTTCGACCCCCGCTTCCGCACGCGCTGGCACGCCTTCCTGGAGGAGCACTCCCGGTGCGCGGCCGGCGACGGCCGGCCCTTGGACGAGCGGCTCGCCAACGCGGGCGGCCTGCCCGCGCACCGGGTGTTCCGCCCGCCGGTGGACCTGCGCGACAGGCGGGTGGTAGCCCGGCTGCTGGCCGGGGAGACCCTGGCCGACCGGCTCGCGGTCGCCCGGTACGCCAGGGCCCGGGAGGCGGCCCGCGCGCGGCCGGGGTTCTCGCTCCAGGCGGTACGCGCCGACCTTGTCCGCGACCTGCTGATGCGGGCCTGGCAGGTGGACGACGGCCGGCTGGACGAGGAGGCGTCCGCCCGGGGGCTGGGGACGGCGGTGCGGGCGATGGACGCGGCCAGGGCCCTGGTGCCCGGCTACCTCAACGAACGAGAGGAGCTCTCATGCGCGACCAACTGATCGAGCTGCCCGGCACGGTCCGGGCCCGCTCCCCGCAAGAGACCTGGGACGCGCTGTCCGCAGCCCTGCCGTCCTACGGGATCACCCGTGTGGCCCGGCTGACGGACCTGGACGTGATCGGCCTGCCGACCTGGACGGCGATCCGACCCGCCTCACTGACCCTGAGCGCCTCGCAGGGCAAGGGGCTGACCGACGACCTGGCCCGGGTGTCGGCGGTGATGGAGGCGATCGAGCTGTGGCACGTCGAACAGCCCCTGCCCGTGCCGGTGCGCGGACGGGCCGTGGACGTCGCCCCCGACTGCCCCGTGGGGGCGCTGCCGCTCAACGGACCGGTCGATGAGGCGGCGCTCGCCCGGGTGGTGTGGGACTGGACACCGGCGACGGGACTGGTGCGCGGCACCGGCATGCTGCTGCCGGTGGACGTGGTACGCCGCCGAGCGCAGCGCGGTGACTGGAGTCCGGACCTGCTGCGGGCGACCAGTACCGGGCTGGCCTGCGGGAACAGCCGCGAGGAGGCGGTGTTGCACGGCCTGTACGAGGTGGTCGAGCGCGACGTGCTGCACCGCGACAACCAGGCCGAAGGTGGGCTGCGGGTCTGGATCGAGCCGGGCACCGTGGACGACGCGACGGGACGCGAGGTGGTCGAGCGCGTCCTGCGGGCGGGGATGGAGCTGGAACTGGCCCTGGTGGAAGGCCCGTACGGGCTGCCGGTGTGCCTGGCCTACCTCTGGTCGGAGGACCTGCCGGTGGTGTTCGCGGGGGGAGGCTGCCACCACAGCCCGGGGATCGCCCTCACGCGCGCGGTGACAGAGGCCGCCCAGTCGCGGCTCACGCTGATCGCCGGGACCCGCGATGACCTGCCAGACGACATCGCACCGGCCGGCGCGGCCCTCGCCCGGCCCGCCCGCAGCGCGCTGGTCTCCTGGAAGCGGGCCGCTTACGGCTTCGCGCCCGCCTCCGAGACCTTCGCCGAGCGGGTGCACGCGACGGCGGCGGCCGTCGAGCGGGTCACCGGGCACGAGCCCGCCGCGATCGCCCTGTCCGAGCCGGACGACCTCGTGCCCGCGGTGCAGGTCGTGTGTCCGGGCGCCGGGTCCCGGGTGACCAGGACGATGCCCCGATGACCCCCGCACCGCGCGCCGCTCACGAGGCGCGGCTCGCCGCCCGGTTCGACGCCTTCCACGCGGCCCGCTCCCGCAGCTCGATCACCGCACGCCTCTACGCCCTGGCACTCGGCGAGGACTACCCCGACCAGGTCGGGGCCTCCGGCTCGTGCGATTGGGCGCTGCTGGGGCTGCTGGTGACGCGACTGCGGCTGCGGGCCGGGCAGGTCCTGGTGGACGCGGGGTGCGGCACCGGCGGCGTTGGCCTGTGGCTGGCCCGGGCCCTGGACGCCGACCTCGTCGGCCTCGACCTGTCCCCCATCGCCGTGCGCGAGGCCGCAGCCCGCGCACCGCACTTCGGCCTCGCGCAGTCCCGGGTCGCTTTCCGGGCTGCGTCCCTGGAGACGACCGGCCTGCCGGACCAACACGCCCACGGCGTGGTGTGCGTGGACGCTCTCGGCTTCGCCGCCGACCGCCAGGCGGCCCTGCGCGAGCTGGCCCGCGTCCTGGCCCCAGGCGGCCGCCTGGTCCTGACGCGCGCCACCCGCCGCACCACCGATCCCCCCTGGGCAGCAGAGGCCCAGGCCGCCGGGCTGGTGCTGAAGCACGTCGACGAGCGGCCGGACGAGCCGGCGATGTGGGACCGGCTCTACGGCCTGTGGCACGCTCACCAAGCCGAACTGGAACGCGAACTCGGCCAGGATCAGGCCGCCGACATGCTCGCCGAAGCCCGCCACCGCCGCCCCACGATGCCCGGCCGCCGCGCCGTCCTCCTCACCCTGCACCGCCCCCCGGATCCGCCCGGCCCACCGCGCGTTCCCGCTACGATCCGGGAAGGCCTGGAGATCCCCGAGAGGAACCGGACATGAGCCCCACACACCCCGCCGGCCGCGCGGCCGTCCTCTCCGCCGGATCGTGGGGCACCGCCGCCGCGAAGATCCTCGCCGACGCGGGCACCGACGTCACCCTGCACGCCCGGCGCCCCGAGATCGCCGACGCCATCAACACCACCGGCCGCAACCCTGCATACTTCCCGGACATCGAACTGCCCACCACGGTCAAAGCCACCACCAACGTGGCGGCCGCCCTGGACGGCGCCGACTACCTGGTGCTGTCCATCCCCGCCCAGTCCCTGCGGGCCAACCTCGCCACCTGGGCCCCCTTCATCCCGCCCACCACGCTGGTGGTGTCGCTGATGAAAGGCATCGAACGGGGGACCGGGCTGCGGGCCAGCGAGGTCATCGCCCAGACCACCGGCATCCCCCCGCAGCGCATCGCGGTCCTCTCGGGCCCCAACCTCGCGCGGGAAATCGTCACCGAACAGCCGGCCGCCGCCACCATCGCCTGCCCCGACGCCGACGCGGCCCACCGCTTCCAAGCCGCCTGCCGCACCCCCTACTTCCGCCCCTACACCAGCACCGACGTCATCGGCTGCGAACTCGGCGGCGTCCTGAAGAACGTCACCGCCCTGGCCGTCGGCATCGCCGCCGGCATGGGCATGGGCGCCAACGCCCTCGCGCTGCTCACTACCCGGGGCCTGGCCGAGACAGCTCGGCTGGCCACCGCACTCGGTGCCGACCCCGCCACCCTGGTCGGGCTGGCCGGCCTCGGCGACCTGGTCGCCACGTGCTCGTCCCCGCTCTCCCGCAACCGGACCTTCGGCCACCACCTCGGCACCGGGCTGAGCGTCGACGAGGCAGCCGCCGCCACCCGCCAGACCACCGAGGGCGTAAAGAGCGCCGACGCCATCGTTACCCTCGCCCGCGCCCACAGCATCGAGATGCCCATCACCGAGACCGTCGCCGCGCTGCTGCGCGGCGCGCTCACCCTGGACGAGGCAGCCACCGCGCTCATGAAGCCGTGAAACCCGAGCGCTGAGCGCCGTACCCGCAGGCTCCACCACCTCCCTCCCGCTCCGGAGGTCGATCCATCATGCCCTCATCACTCGCCGAACTCCTGACCGCCGCCCTGGTGCTGTGGATGGGCGTCGGCTTCACCCGCCGCCCCGGCCGCTGGTTCCGCTGGAGGCTGTTCTCCCACGCCACCTTCAGCATCGTCACCCTCACCGGCGCCAAGGATGGCCGCACCGAGCCCGTCAACCCGTATGCGGAGCTGTCACCCGGCAGCCTCATGCTGCCGCCCCCCGTACTCCAGGCCGTCCTCAACCACTACGTACGCACCGGCTGCTACGACCGGATCGACGGCCACGGACGCGTCCTGTCCGCCCGAGGCGAGCAGCGGATCGAGGTGCGCGACAGCCGTGTCGTGGTTCTCTGACGCCGTCACCTCCGGTTTCCGCTACCCCACCGACCCCTCCCGCCTCCAGCTGTTCCGAATCGCCTTCGGAGCCGTCCTGACCGTCCGCTTCGCCGCCGCCTTCACCAGCGGAGGGTGGAACCGCTTCGCCCCGGGCCAGGTCCAGGCCGCCTTCGCCCGCCGACGCCACGGCGACACCCGGGCCCGCGTCCTGTTCGCCGTCTACCGGCCGATGCTCGTCCTGCGGGCCCTGGCCGCGCCGGCGCTGGCCCTGGGCCTCGCACCGCGCCTCACCCTGTCGATCGTGCTGGCCGGCGCCGCCACGGAGTTCGCCTACCTGAGAAGCCCCAGCGCCGTCCGCTACATCATCCTCACCGGCACGTGCCTCCTGCTCGCGGGAGACCTCGGTCACGGACTCACCCTCACGCATGCCCCCAGCCACGCCAACACCTGGGCGCAGTGCCTGCTCGTCCTGGTCACCTCGGACATCTACCTCAACTCGGCCTGGCACAAGATCCGCTCCAGCCAGTTCCGCAGCGGCCTCTACCTCGCGCAGTTCATCCATACCTACGCCCAGGTCAAGAACGACCTCCGCCACCGGAACCAGTTCGCCATCCCCCGACTCGTCCAGCAGCACCTCGGGAACCTGACCGCCTACGACATCCGGGCCTGGCACGTGCTGTCCGTCACGGTCATCGTGGTCGAACTTGCGCTACCCATCGGCCTGATTCTCCCCCCGACCAGGCCCTACGCCGCAGCGGCCGGCATCGCCATGCACGCCGCCTTCTCCTGCCTCAAACCCGTCCAGCTCATCACCTTCTCCGGACTGGCCACCGCAAGCTACCTCGCCTTCGCCCCCTGACGCCCAGCCGAAACCGCCGGAACCGGGGTCAGTCGGCGACGGCAGCGACCTCGTCTGCGGGCAGCTCTTGCCGGCCCCGGCGTCCTATCTCTGACCCACGGTGCAAAGTAGCGGATGATCACGCGCTCGCTGTCGTGGCGGCCGTCTCGGCCCCGGTGTCCTAGCTCAGGCACCAGCCGCAAGGTAGCGGGGTGATCACGTAATCGTCGTCGGGGTGGCCTTCTCGTCGTGCTCGCGCAGCATCCGCATGACGGTGGCGGGTGAGGGGTGTTTCATGAGGGTGTTTCAGTCGTCCAGCCGTTTGCAACAACTCATGAAACATGATCGCCGCAGGTGGATCGTCGGGCGGTGGGGTGTTTCACAGGCGACCACCTATGAAACAGGATCTTGATCCATCCGGCCTTGTTGGGGGGAGAAATCGTGTCCGGTGCGAAGGCTTAGCCTGTCAAGTACGAGCATCGCCCAGTCGGATCGGCTGTTTCGGCAGGACTCGATCCAGCGCCAGCAATGGTCTCCCCTCCTGTCGGTGTCATAGACGCTGTCGTCCTGACCGTCGGCCAGTCTTCTGATCAGTTCGGTCGCCTGTCGAAGCCCGCGGAAGAGGTCGCCCGTTCCGGTGTCTGTGATGCGGAGGTGAGCAAGTTCCGCCAGCCGCAGACGCAGTTCGTCGGAATAACGCACAGCGTCTTCATCGAACCGTTCGAGGTTCAGACGGCCGTCCACCGCAGGACCGTGTGCCCGGCGCAGAAGATCAAGCCACTGGTCAACGACAGCCCGGACAGCGGTGTACCGACTAATGTCCGCAGTGGTCTGGCTCTCGGCCCGTTCCTGCTGAGCGATTCGCTGGCTTTCAGCCCGTTCCTGCTGGTTGTTTCGTGATCGCAACCGTTCCACCTGAAGCGGAGCGAAGTAAGCCACGACGGCTCCCACCACTGTGCCGGCGAAACCACAGATCACTCCGAGCAATGACGCATCCATGCCCACCCCGTTCATCTCGGTCAACACAAGTACAGAACGGCGACCGCACCCCACCCCACTCATCGGTCTGACTATGCCCTAGGGGTTGGGCGAGGAAGCCCTCGCCGTCAAGGCGCCCTGCCCCTCTGGGGCGGTGGGATGCCGAAAGTTCGTCATCGTGTCTCCGTACGTGATCGGCTGGCGTTGTCGGCCGGGGTACGAGGGCGGGGCACAGCAGTGGCCAGCCCCAGGTCGAGGCGCTTGCTCATGTCGAGACGGAAGGTGCCGTACGGGTTGATGTTCGACCAGAACAGCGCGGTCAGCCCGCGCCGGTCCTCGGCGCTCAGCTTCTTGGCCCACTTCGGTTCGGCCAGGACCTGCTGGAGCAGCAGGGTGTTGACGTGCACGAGCGCGGACTGGAGCAGGTGCAGCGCGAGCATCGACGTCTCGGCGTGCTCCTTGTCGGGGCCGGTCAGGGCGCCGTCCTTGCCGTAGTGCAGCACGGTGTTCGCGCTGTTCCAGTTCTCCACGACCTGGAGGCCGCCGTGGATCTCGCGGCGCAGGTCGGGGCTGGCGAGGTAGTCGCACGCGAAGATGGTGCGCACGGCGCGGCCCAGTTCTTCGAGGGCCTGGTAAGTGGGGTGCTTGGGGCCGCCGCGGGTGAAGCGCCGCAGCACCTGTTCGGCCTCCGCCGTCCCGAGCCGCAGCGCGGTGGCGTACTTGACCATCTGGTCGTACTGCTGCTCGATCAGCTCCCAGCGGATCGGCCGCGTCAGCGAGCCTCCGAGCGCCGACCACCCGGGCGGGGTGTCATCGGGGCGGTACAGGCGGATGCTGCCGATGTTCTTCAGCCTGGGCAGCAGGCGGAAGTTGAGCAGCTCGGTGAAGGCGAACCCGACCACGCTCGCGCCGTGGGTGTCGACGTAGTTGGACTCGATCTCGGCGTCCGTGCAGTGCCGCAGCAGGCCCTCGATCATCGCCGCGACCTCGGACGACGAACAGCTCTTGAGCTGGGAGTAGATGCAGACGTTCTTCTTCTCGACGTGCCAGTAGATCATCACGCCGTTGCCGCCGTAGCGGGCGTGGTACTCGGTCATGAAGTTCGAGGACCAGGACCCGAACTTCTTCGAGTCCGACGCGCACGAGGTGCCCTGTCCCCACCAGGCGGCATCCCGGGCGCCAAGGGTGCCGTTCACCAGCCGGGTGACGGCCGCGCGGAGGTTGTCGACGGTGATGAAGTGCCGGCGCACGTGTCGCAGCGCGGCCTCGGTCTCGCCGTGCTCGCCGGTCGCCACGATCGCTCGGATGCCCATGTTGGTGCCCAGCGCGAACAGGGCGAGCAGCAGGCGCCGCTGGAGGATGGCGCGGTCGATGCGCTCGTACGCGGCGACCGAGGAGAACTCGTCGGTGAAGCCGGTGAGGAAGTCGGAGTTCTTCAGCACGTCCAGCAGGTCGAGCACGCCTTCTCTGAACTATGCGCTCAGGGCGTATCCGTGTTGGGCAGATAGCTGTCCAGGTGAACTGCGGGCCGCGGCCAGAAGTCCTCGGGACACCACGCCGCCCGGAACGGTTGCTCCCAGCCCAGCGGAAGATCGACGCCGAGATTGCCGAGGCTGCTGCCTGGATGCCGGAGTCGGTAATAGCGCTTCAGTACCCCGCCGACCGTGTTGAGAGCCCGGTTCAGGTCGAACCAGGACAGGGTGATCTTCTCGTCTGTGATCTGACGATGAGCGATGATCTTGTTTGTGTAGTAGCGGGTCGTCTCGGCCGCTGCGTGCAGCGCCGCGAGATCCGCTTCGATCCGATCCTGATCAAGGCATGCCGTTCCGGGGGCAAGCGCGAAGTCGTCGTAGCCGCGGACCACGCTCGCCTTGTGCTCGTCCTTTATCTCGGGGTTGGCCATGATGGCTGCCTCGTAGCGGGCTCGGGAGGTCAATCCCGGAGTCTCGGTCAGCCGGCGCAGGCATCGCGCGAGGCTGGAGGTCCGGGTGTCTTCATCGCACTCGCGCCGGATGCCGGTGCACTGCGTGTTGACGTAGAGCCTGATGAACCAGTTCTGCGTAATGGTGTTGAGCTGGATCTCCGTTCCGGACCGCACCCACATGTCCTCGATCGTGGTCCAGACGTGTCGGTTGTGGAACAGCGTCCGGATGTCGTTCTCGGCGGCGTCGAAGGTCGCGCACCACTTCTGCCACTTGGCATCAGCTCTGGTCATGAGCAGAGGTTAGAACCACCCCCGGCAGTCGTGTAGTTGGCAATGCCCTTGAAGGTCGGCATCCCGAGGTGAACGGCAGTGGATCGACGGGCCGTCTCGGCGCCGAGCTGGGCCAGCTTCTCCTGGGCGCCGGCGAGGCTGACCTGGAGTCCCTCGACTTCGCCGAGCCAGCCTTCACGCTCGGCTTCGGCGATCCGGTCGATGAGGTTGTCGCGGATCTCGACGAGCCGTTCGCGCTGGGCCGGGTCGGGCCTGAGCATCGAGCACCGGATGCAGGCGTGCTCGTGGACGCACCGCGTGCCGAACGCGCGGGCGCAAGTTCCGACGGAGAGCTTGCGCTTCTCGAAGTGGGCCAGGAAGGCGTCCCACTCCTCGCTGGTGGGCGTGCGATATTCCTCGCTGGGCCGCAGTGCCCGGCGGCGGGCGATGAACGCCCGGTGGGCCTCGATCGCCTCGGCCGGGTAGACCGCCTTGTAGTTCATCGTGGTGGTGATGCTCTTGTGGCCGCAGATCACCTGCGCGATGTGCGGCGGCAGGCCGCTCATGACGGCGTCGGTGACGAAGATTCTGCGGAAGTCGTGCGGCTGGTAGTGCAGCGGCTGTCCGGTGGCGTCGGTCAGGCCGGAGGCCAGCAGGGTCTCGTCCAGCGCCTTGCGGATCGTGGAGCCCGAGACCGGCCGGTTCTGGCCGCCCCAGCGCCACTGGAACAGCAGGGGCAACGGTGGGTTCCAGGTGCGTTCGTTGGTGTCGTAGGCGCGGACCATGGGGATGGCGCCGGAGGTGTCCCGGACCCGGCAGACGATGGCACTGAGCACGTCGGCCAGCTCCGGGCTGACCAGGAGGAGCCGTTCCTCGTCGGTCTTGGAGGGCGCGATCTGCAGGAGGGGGACGACCTCGCCGGTGGTCGGCAGTCTGTACTGGGTGATGCTGTGGTGGCTCGTCTCCAGCATCTCCTCGATGCGGACGCCGGTGTGGCGGAGGAACTCCACCGTCACCCAGGCCCAGAAGGCGCGTTGCTCTGCGACTCCGAGGCAGTGGCGCCGCCCGGTCGGGTCGTAGGCGGTGGCCGAGGCCGCGTGGTCCGTGTAGCGGGTGCCCTTGACCTTGATGTAGGTCTCGCCGAGGACGGTGAACGCGGCTCCCGGTGCCGCCGCGCGGACGGCGGCGAGGCGGGCCTGGGCCTTCTTGAGTTCGTCGGCTGCGGTCCTGACCAGCGCGGGAAGAACAGGAAGCCGTTCGCGGGTCCGCTGATCCATGCGCGCTTTGCGCCGGTTGGCGTGCTTCCTGTACGAGATCTCGGCCTGCTTCACCGGGGAGGGCGCGACCCACGGGCCCCAGCGGACAGGCTCCTCCAGGGCCCACTGAGCCAGGTCCAGGTAGAACGCGCGGACGTCCATGAACAGGGCGAACGCGTTCGTCCTGGGGCTGGTCACCTCGACGGAAGTGCCGTCGGGCAGCCGCCGGACCGTCGTCTTGGTGCGGGTCCGTTCCTTCCAGGCTGCGGCGACCTCGGGGGCCAGGCGGAGGGAGTCGATGCCGGGATGGTGCTTCTCCAGCTCTGCCCAGAAGTGCGAGGCGAGCGTGCGGGACAGGCTCTCCAGCGAGTTGTAGTCCAGGGCTGGCTGCCGCTCGGTCAGGTAGTCGACAAGCAGGTCGCGGATCGGTCGGCATCGCAGCCGGTAGCGGTCCACGAGTTCGCCGACACTGACCTGGCCGGCGTGGCGGCTGACATCGCGCAAGGTGCTGGGCGCCTCGGTTGGGAAGATCCCGAGGTCCCTGAGCCAGCTGTAGAACAGCGACCGCCCGGAGCCGGCGTGCACGTAGACGCGCGCCTCGGTCTCCCTCAGCTCCAGGCAGTCGCCCACGGTGATGTCGCGGACCGCGCCGCCCTTGGCCACCATCAGCATGGCGATCTGGTGGCGCGCGTGGAACCCGAGGTTCGCCGACCACAGCCCCGGGTCCGCGACCGCGGCCAGCGCTGCGAAGCCGTCTGGATCACGTCGTTCGCTGACCACCTGTCGCAGGTTCTGCGACTGGCGTGTCATCAGCCACTCCAGGCTGGGACGAATCACATCAGCGCAGACCAGCGTGAGGACGCCTGAGGACAGCTCTGACCAGTCGACCCTGCCGTAGCGGCCGTCGCCGATCGCGTCGACCAAGTGATCGCGCCAGCTGCGGCCCAGCCCGTCGGACCCGGAGTTCCGCCAGCGCTGTTGCCAGGTGTCACCTGGGAACTCCTCCAGCCAGCGCAGGATCTTCTGGGCTCCGCTGCCGCGCAGGTAGCGCGTGTGCCTGTTTACGTTCGCCGAGAACGCCGTCAGACGCTCTTTGACCTGGTTGCGGTCCTCGGTGGTGGCCGGCCAGACGTCCGGCACTTCTCTCGCAGGGAAGACAGAGAGCAGGGATTTCTGGGCGGAACCGTGCAACGGCGCCGAAGGACGGCCTCCGCCCCTGCGCTGCTGCGGTGGGCCTGCAGTCGTGATCGTCATGGCCGCCGTCCGAACAGCACGTTCAGACTCGCCGGGTCATAGCCGGGCGCCGGTGCAGGTGGCAGAACTTGCTGGTGGGCTCGGCGAGCGTGGTGGGCCAGCACGCTCTCGATCACCTCTTCGCGGCTGGCGGCGAGGTAGATCTCCGTGGTGGAAAGATGCGCGTGGCCAAGGACCCACTGCACGTCGGTCAGCGGCATCTGCGGGTCGCGGGCCATCCGGTAGGCGGCCGTGTGCCGAAGGTCGTGCAGCGTCCAGTTCGATCCCAGCAGGTCGTTAGCCCGGTCGAACATCGCCCTGGCCGCGTGGTAGTTCAGCGGTCTGAACGGCCGCCGGAGGGTCCACCACAGCGGCAGCTGGCGGCCCTGCGGAGTGCCCTGCCGCCTGGCGTCCTCCTGGTAGAGCCGCAGCCACACGAACGTGTCGGGCGAGGCCGGCAGCGGCTGGCTCTCGCGCGTGCCCTTGCGGACGACGGTGATCAGCTGCTGTCCCGGATCGGTGTCCAGCTGGCGGCTCGTCAGCAGTTCGTCGGCCCGGGCGCCAGTGGACACCCAGGCCGCGAGCAAGGCCCGGTCGCGGTTGTACTTCAGCGCGGCGAACAGCGCGTTGAACATCTCGTCCGGGATGCGGCGCGGAAGCTTCTTGGGCACTCGCGGCCGGTAGCGGCCCTGCCGCTCGTGCCGGAAGGGCTGCATCGGGTTGTGGTGGGCGTTGGCCCGGCCACGGCGGAAGCGGTCCAGCGGGAACGGGTTGATGACCGGCCCGGTGCCCTCTTCGAGGTGGAAGTCGTAGAACGACCGCAGCACCGTCTCGCTGTGCGCGCGGGTGGTCGGCGCGTACTTCCGGCCCGGTGTCGGCTTGCCGGTCACCGGGTTCGCGCTTCCCGGTTCGGCTCGCTTCGTCCCGGCCGGCCGGGGGCTGGGGACGGTCACGCCCTGGCGCTGGTACCGCCAGTGGATGCGAACCGGCTTGTCCGCCAGCTGCAGCCAGCGGGAGAAGTCCCGTGCCTCGCTACGAGTCGCCCGGTCCCAATCGACGTCGACCGCCCACAGGAACCGGAACCACCGGAGCAGATCCATGCCGTACGAACGGATCGTGGTCGCCGGCCGAGTGGCCGCCTGCAACTCGGCGAAGAAGGACGCGACCGGAGCGACCGGGAGGCCGCTCGGATCGAGCAGGCTGTACGGCTCCTGCGGCTCGCCCGTCTCGACCAATCGTCCGATCTCAGGCAGCACAAAGCACGACAGATCCCGCCCAGGACCCAGAGGATCAACCATGGCGGGAAGCTAGCAGAAACTGGCTCTGACCTGCTAAAACGCTGAAGTTAGTTCAGTCAACGGGCCCCACCGTCGTACGACCTCGTCCTTGAGGGACTGAAGTCCGGTGGGCTCGTCCAGAGGCTCCAGCTTCGGCACGGTGATCCACGGCTCGCCCTTGCGGGTGGTGACCTTCACCCCGCCCGCCGAGCCGTCCGCGAGCGCCGCCGACAGCCGGTCCAGGCCGTCGGTCATCCGCCGCTTCAGCCTGGTGACGAACTCCTTGGGGTCCTCGGGCTGGCGGATCGCGGCGTAGTGCACGGTGCGGGCCGACTCGAAGTCGCCGGGCAGGTCGTCCTCCGGGTCGCACCACCGCCTCCCGCCCTCGACGTAGATCTCCCGGCGCCGGATCGCGTCCCGCAGCGCCACCAGGACACACAGCTCGTACGGGATGCGCTCGACCTTGCCCTTGTCGTCGACGACCGCCTCGCGCCAGTCCTTGCGCACCACGCCGTCCATCGGCACCGCGTCGCCGACGTCGTAGAAGCGGGTCTTGCCGTCGACGTCGGCGTACTTGGCCAGCAGTGCGAGCGCGTCCATCACCGGCCGGTAAGCGGTGTTGTTGCACTTGAACCCCAGCGTGTTCAGCAGCGGCGGCAGCATCTGCCGGTAGTACGAGCTGTACGACGAGCGCAGCGTCGTGCGGACCTTGGCCTTGAACGCCTTCTCGTTCGCCTTCGCCTCCGCGACCAGGTCGCGCAGCGTCTTCTCACCCACCACCGGGTACAGCACCGCGCGGACGGTCCCCTCCGGCCGGCCCACCGCCGCGTCGGCGAGGCGGAAGAGGATGCCCTCCTTGCCCCTCACCTTCTTCAGCTCCGCCGTCAGCTGCCGTTCCACCCGCCGCTCGGCACGGGCGTTGATCTTGTGGACCAGGGCGACGAGCAGCTCCACCAGGGCGTCGGTGATCTCCGCCTGCCGGGACGCGCACAACGCGGCCAGCAGCGTCGTCCGCACGTCCTCGCCCGCGTCCCGGAAGTCCGAGGGGTACATCTTGATCGCCCGTGCCCGCCACGCGGCCACCAGCTTCTCCGAGCAGTCCGCGAACAGCCCCTCCGGCAACCCGAGCTGCCGCACGGCGGTCAGCTTGGTGATCTCCGTCAGCAGCGAGTCCAGCCCCACCGCGCCTGGGTCCCGCTTCAGCGAGGCCAACAGCGCGGTGCCGTCCTCGTTGCCCTCCGCCACCAGGTCGAGCAGACGGCGGGCGCACACCTCGCCCAGGCGCGCGACGGTCTGCGCGCAGAAGACCCGGTCCGCCCGCGCCCGCGCGGCGGCCACGATTCGCTCGACACGGCCCGGGGGCTCGATGCGGTCGCTACGGCACTGCACGAGCAGGGCCTCGCGCAGCCGGTCCTCCACCAACTCCACCGGGCAGACCTCATCAGCGAGCCAGCCGGTCAGCCGCTCCTCATCCGCCCGCGTCGCCGGACGGAACCCCAGGGTCTCGCGGATCTGCGTACGGTGGCCTTTCGCGGAGCGGGACGACAGGTCGTACTTCGCCAAATCCTCCGCCGGCACCTTCACCACGTCGGCCACGTAGTCGACCGCGGCCTGCGGAAACTCCTCCACGAACTGGGGGAACCGGCCCTCCAGCTCGAAGAACTTCAGCATCAGCACGAACCCGAGCCGGGTCGGGCCGGACTTGTTCGCGACCAGCTCCCAGTCAGGACCTACCGGCGTCCAGCACGCCACCACGTCCTCTGGTGACCACTCCTGGCGCATGAACGTCCCCGCCCCTCCGTCGACAACTCGTTCGGCCTAACGAGGAGGCCGAGCGCGAAGCAACGGGGAGAGGCAGAGGGCCGACGGCTACCTTGCACCGGGGGTCAGAGATAGGACACCGGGGCCTTGCCGGTGGCCGTCTCGAAGCTCGACCACTACGGTCTCGGTTGCCCACAGCTCCCGCCCCGCGCGGCCCATCGTGTCCTCGCCGGCAGCCTCGGCGGCCGCGGCCGCGAACCCCCACAAATCCCGGACTCGGCCAACCGAGTCCGCCTCCGCGCGCCGCAACGCAAGGGCCAGACCGACGGAAGATGGCTCAGCCGCGCGTGGACCGAGGGCCATGGTGATCGTGGAGAACGCGACAGTGCTGTCCATGGCCGAAGGATGGCACCCGCCACCCACAACGATCTCGTCGTAGCCGCCCTTGGCGTCGGCGGCGAACCGTTCGACGGCCTCGCCAGCGCCGTAGGTACCGATCTCACGGTCGGCGGCCTGCCTCGATTCGCCCGACGGCGAGGGCGAGGGCCTGGTGGGCGCGCAGGCCGCTGTAGCGGTCGAGGGTGGCTCGCCGGGCGATACCCGGGGTCGCTATATTGAACACGTTCAAATACATGGCGAGGTTGGGGGAAGCATGGGTGTCGGCGCGCGCAGGGCGATCACATGGGCGGCCACCTGGGGGGGACTCCTGGTGATGCTGGGCTTGATGCCGCTGCTCCCGGGCCGCTGGGGGGAACACGACCGCCAATGGACCCTGGGACTCCTGTGGTGGCTGCTCGTGCTCATCGGCCCGGCTCTGGCCTGCGCCGTCAACCGGCGCTGGATCCATGCCAACGCGCGGAGGCCTGGGCGAGCCGGGCGGAGGGTCTGAGCGCGGAGGGGGCCTACCCGAGGAAGGGGTTGGGGCTGGCGGCGAGGCCGTCGGCGGTGAGGGTGTCGGCGAGGTGGGTGAGCTGGGGGTGAGTGGAGGCGACGGCACGCAGGAGGTCGCGGACGCTGGGCGCCGGGTCGAGGCGGCGGCCGCGGCCGCTGGTGAGCAGCGGGCCGGCCTCGGGGCTGCTGTGGGGGGCGGCGGTGCGGCGGTGGGGAAGGTAGTCCTCGACGGCCAGGGCGACGGGTGGGGGGAGCTCCTGGAACTCCGTGCCGCCGCCCTTGAGGGTGACGAGGGCAGTGGTGCGGTGCTGCTCGCGCACAATGCCCTCGACGTCGAGCGCGACGGCCTGGTGGGCGCGCAGGCCGCGGCCGAGGACGAGGTAGCCGAGGGCGCGGGCGCGGTGGGGCATCAGGCCGTCGTAGCGGTCGAGGGCGGAGACGTAGAGGGTGGACTCGGCGCGGGTGAGGGCGGGGCGGCCGGGGAGGTCGGCGACGGAGGGGCGCAGGGTCTTGGGCGCCGGGTTGATGATGTCCGGGTCGAGCGTCTGCGCGTGTTGGTAGAAGCCGCGTAGCGCACTGACGAGGAAGGCCCGGGTGCGGGCGTTGTCGGCGCCGGCGGTCCAGTGCTTCACGTCCCGGCCGCTCGCGGTCCAGACCCGGTTCCCGATGTGCTTGATCCAGCGGTCGACCTCGCGCTGGTAGTTCAGCTTGGCGCTGTCGCTGAACGGGCTGGTGCTCAGCCAGTCGACGAGCACGAAGTCGGGGTCGGGGCCGCTGGTCATGTGCCTCAGGGTGCCACAGCCTGCACGGTGCGGGTCTGGCCGTGGCTGCCTACGTCCGGTGGCTCGCGTCAAGGGTGAGGGTCGGTAGGTTGAGCTGGCCGGCGCGCAGCCGCATGTTCCGGTCGTTGGTGAGCACGTGGACGCCTGCGGTGGGGTTCAGGTGGTGGAGTTCATCGGCGCACATGAGGATCTCCCAGTCGACGTCGATCACGTGGGACGGTCCGGGTGGGGCGAGGCGGGTTTCCAGGGTGACGCCGTCGCGGATCTGGACGGGGTGACCGGGCGGGGCGGTGAGCAGGGCGGTGTCGAGGTACTTGATCGCGGCGGCGGCGCGCTTTGCGAGGTCGCCTTGGCCGTACTTCTGGCGGTCGAGTTCGCCGATGACCTCCTGCGGGATGATCAGGCGGACGGTGGGGGGCTTCGTGCCGGTTGCTCGCCTTACGGCGTCCTTCCAGTCGATGTGGTCGGGCTGTTTGAAGTGGTTGAGCATGTTGGTGTCGTAGACCCGGGGAGGCCAGGGCGGGCGGCGCAGGCCTTGTCCAGGGCGGGGATCTGGACGCCCAGCTCGTTGAGGATGGTTTTTCGGAGCACCAGCTGGCGGGACTCGGGCATCTGCAGGACGTTCCAGTATGTGGCGGACTGCAGGATGGTGGCGAAGTCGGGGACGGTGAAGAGCAGGAGCTTTCCCATGGCGAAGCCGACGGCGGTCAGGTAGGGGGTTCGCAGGTCGGTGTCGTGACGGCCGATGCTGGCGCCGAGGTTCCAGAGGGCGTTGCGGGCTTCGTTCAAGTGCCTTGTCGGCGACCTTGATGGTGTAGGGCGGCTTCAAGCGCATGCCCCGGATCGTGGCAGACGCGGTCCGGTCGGGGCATCCGTCTTTTCTCAGACCCAAGAATGACTTTCTATAACAGCCCTACCGTCACCAACCCCCTCCGGGAGCCTTCCGAACCACCGTTTCCACGTGCGCGTGAGGGGCGCGCGCGGCGACGGGAGAGCGGGTGGCTGAGGTCTTGGGCTGTTATAGAAAGTCATCGTGGAGTGGTTCTACGGTCCCCAAGGGCCCTTGGCTGTGTCCGGCGAGCGGCTCCCACCACACGCCCGGTGCCGTGCTGCCCGACAGCGCTGCCGTCTGTTGGCCTAGCGAGCCGGCTCGGCAACGTTCCACTCCAGAGGCAGGTCCTCGCCACAGAAGACGCAGACGAAGTCCTCCTCCCGCACGATATTGAGCTCCCGGCAGGAGCGGCAGCGGCGGAAGACCACCTCGTGCGTGAAGCCGGACGGGTGATAGACCCCGATCCGTTCCAGGGCCTCGGCCACGACCGGCCATGAGATAACGTCCGGGCAGTAGCCGGTCGACTGGTTGCTGACCTCCTCGACCGCCCACCGCCCGGACTCCTCACGGAAGCTCAGCTCACCGGCGCTCAGGACCTCTTCACCGCCAGCGCACACCACGTGCTCGCTGCGGCGCGGAGCCAGCCGCAGCACCCCGCTGGCATCGACGACGAACGTGAACGGCTCGGCCAACTCATCCGGGGTCAGCGCTGAGACCCACGCGCCGAAGTCCACCGACGAGCGCATGCTCCGACCCTCACCACCCGCCCGGACGAGCTCCTTCAACTCGGCCGGACCCACATACCGATACATCTGCCCCCGCGTCTTCACGCTCACCAACCTAGCCCCTCACACAGCCAGGACCTGGGGAATTGCGTGACCACCGCCCTTGGGGAATTGCGGGCTCTGGCGCTGATCTTGTGATCGGGCCAAGCCGCAGGCCCCACTGATCCGTCTCGTCCGCGTCTTCGTATCTTTGGTGCCATGGCGAATGAAGCAGAGCCGGCACCGCACACCAATCGGTGGGGCAACACGGCGAATTCGGTCCCGGGCGGCAGCGAGTCCGACCGGGACGTCTGCACGTGCTTCGACCAGGGCCGGGTCAGCAACCGGCGACGGGTGCGCTTCCACAGTGAGCGTCAGGACACATCTTCGCCGGCCTGGCAGCAGCTCTTGGCGCTGATCGAGGAAGCCGCCGCCGACGGACGGGAGGTGTTTCGGCCGTTGGTGGAGATGAGTCCCCGAGAGCGGCGCCAGATCGTCACCCTGCCGGCCAGCATCGCGAAGCTCACCGCCGTCAAGCAGTTCATCCTCTACGGCAGCAACCTGGTTCGGATCCCTCCGGAGATCGGCGCCATGAGCAGCCTGCAGGAATTCACCCCGTACACCTCCTACCGACTGCACTGGTTCCCGTACGAGCTGACCAGGTGCCCGAGCCTGAAACGCAGCACTGTGAGCACACGCGCTCTGTACGGCAACGAGACGCTCCGCCCACCGTTCCCCCCGCTCCAGCCTGGCGGCGTGGAGACCGCAGACCTCAACCTCGACAACCTCGACCCCGGCGAATGGGGTAGTACGGTACTCCGCAGGTGCAGCGTGTGTGACCGGTCGCTGGAGCGAACCAAGATCCACCAGGCATGGATCTCACTGCGGGTTGCCACCGACGTCTTGCCGCTCCTGGTCAACGCCTGCTCCGCAGCCTGCCTGCAGATCCTTCCCAAGCCTCCCGAGGACTACATCCAGACCCCACACACGGGTGGCCCCGGACTTGCCCAACCCACCGCTGACTACGCCTGACTCCCCATCATGCCAACGAGTCGCGGCTCAGCTGCCGGATGCCGGCCCAGGTCGGCATCCAGGCCGTCACAAAATCAGCGCTGATCCCGTGACGTAGTCGCGTCAGGGCGTGAGGAGTATGCGCTTACGGAGGAAGTCGAGGTTGACTCGTCCGAATCCTTGCCTTTTGAGGAGTTTCGCCCGTGTGACCTGTCCTTCGACCTGTCCGGAGCTCCACGGGGTGGAGAGCCCGGCCGTGACGGCGTCGACGTCGCGGCTCAGTCCACTGACGAGGGAGTGCAGGGCGGGCAGGTCGTCGGCGAGGACGCGTTCCATCCAGGCGGGCAACTGGTCGCCCCGCAGGTCGCGCATCATGGCGGCGAAGTCGCGGACGTGGTGGGTGACCGCGTCGAGTTCGGGGCAGCCGGCCTGGATCTCCTTGAGGTCGACGGCATCATCGGCTGTCAGATTTGCGGGGTCGGTCATGATCCAGCGGACGATACGGCGAGGCCGTGGAGCCGGGCGGGGCACGGGTGGTGCGGCGGTGGCAGCCTTTTCTGAGATCAGAGCGGCAAGAGCCGTGTAACGGGAGACTGTTACGCACGGTTCTGTGAGGGCCGGGAGGTGAGACTCCTCCCGGCTACTCGACCCTGCACCCATGGCTCGCAGGCGGGCCTGGCGCCCGTGTTGCATCCCCCGCGTTGTACGCACCCGCGACAGCCCGAACCTGGGCAATCAGCTGTTCTTGAGTTTATCCTGGAACACCGAGTAGTCGATGACGCTGTCCGCCGGAGGTGCCGTCACGGTGACCGGCTTGTTGAAGTCGCTGAAGTCCATGCGGCCGGGGTCGCTTGCGGAGTAGCGATCGACCCAGATCACGTACGGCTGACCCTCGGTGGCAACGTTGAGGTCGGTGTATCCGGTCCCGCTCTCGTCCGCGACCCTGATACCGAAGGTCTCGATCTTGGCCTCGTGGAGGACCCCGCCCTTGGTGACCTTAGTCGGCTTGCTGTCACCCTGGGTGAACATATCCATCAAGCCACACACGCGATTGACCATCCCCTTGAGGGCCTCATCATCCTGCGCCGCCAGATAGCGGCCCTTGAAAAGCTGAGCCATCACCGGACCGGCCTTCGGGTTGCCCGCCTTGGCAGCGATGGTCTTCCAGTAGGCGCTGTCCGGCTTGATCCAGAGCCCAGTCGCGCTGCGCAGGATCTCGACCTCCCCCTGCATGGCTATGACCACAGAGCCGGCACAGTTCTCCTTCCTGTCCACCGCGAGGTGCTGGGGCGCCACCGTCATGCCGTCGATCACTACCTTGCCGTCGAGCTTCACCGAGGTGAGCCCGGCCATCGCACCCCTCGCCTTCTCCAGGATCTGCTCCCCGCTGAGCGCGCCGATCGCGCCCGTGGACTCGGCACCGGCGGACGGCGCAGTGGAGACGGACGGCGCGGTGGAGGCGGGGGCCGCTGGAGCGGCGGACTTGCCCGTGCTACTGCCGCAGGCAGTGGCCCCGGTGGCCAGGACCACGCAGACGACGGCGGACTGGACAAGACGCTTGGAGAGCATGGGACTTCCCTCTTGCTGAAGTAATCAGGCACACCGGCACGCCGAGATGTGCGGCAATGAGAGAAGTATGCAGCCAAACAGATCGTAAAGTCAGGCCCAACTTATAGGCATGAACCTGACCGGCCCGAGGATCGATAACCAAAGGCTTACCCGAAACTGATGTCAAAGCAGTGAAATGCCACTGTTTTGAATCGACATAAGGCGATATTCACCAATACCAGGCGATCCCGACCCTGTTCACCACCCTGGAACTGCCTCGCCTCCTTTCTCGGCCCGGCGGCCGGCGGCGTGCTGCAGGCACCCTCTACAACTACTGGCTCGGCTACGCCGTCCCCGCCCAGTTCGTCGCCACCGCCCCCTCCGGCATCGTCGCCCCAGGCGGCCGCTGGCTCGCCCGCGCCCCGGCCGACAACCAGCCCGCGCTCGCCATCGCCGACCTCGACTCGACTCGACCGACCCGGACATCGACATCGCGGTGCGCTGCGCCCGCCCCTGGCGGCGGCTGGCCCGCGCCGGCCTCTACATCGAGAACTGGGTCTTTGCCCTCCTGGGGGCTGCCGGGCCCGAGTGCGCAGTCGTCCTGACGGTGGAGCGGGACCGGTTCACCTGGGGCGCGGAGTGGAGCATGGACCAGCACAATGACTCGGTGCTCACCCGGCCATCGTTCGCCGGGCCCGTCGGCCTCGGTGGTTCCAGTGCTCGGCAGGGCCGGGTCGGGTGGCGAGTTCGGGGATTACGTGCCGCTTGCTGCGATCCGGAACAGCGCGAGGAGCAGCAGGATGTCGACTGCAAGGCCCGCGATCAGCATGCGGCTGGTTGATCGGAGCAGGGCCGTGGCGCCGAGGATGATCCCGGTGACAAGGAGGGCGAGGGAGGCGGCGAGGATCAGGTAGTAGGCGGCGACCGGGGCGTCGGCGACCAGGCTGACGCCGATGTCGGCGAGGAGGAACTGGGGCAGGCCGAGCAGCCAGACGGTGGCGGTCCTGCCCCTGGCCGGGCGGGGGCGCGGTGGCGTGGCCGGGGCATACGGCGGGGGTGGGGGCAGAGTCGGCGGGCCCGCGGGCATGGTCGGCATCGCGGGCCGAGCGGTGCTCAGGGCGGCGTGGAGAAGTTGCCCGAAGGCGGGGTCGTTAGAGATCTCGTCGGCCAGGATGCCGCGGACGATGTCCGCAGCTGCGCCTCCTCCTCCCTCAGTGTCGAGTCGGAAGAGTGCTGCGGTGCCGAGCTGGGTGCGGCCGAGCCGCTCGCGCAGGAACGCGGTCAGGTCCTCGCTCGGCACCCCCGGCGTTCTCGCATAGGTGGCTGAGTTCACGAGTACGTCGACTGCGGCTGCGGCCAACTCCCTTATGTTCAAAGCGCATTCCCCCCTTGGGTGTCCACCGTGATGGTACGGATCGAGACAAGTGCGCACCAGTGGGCTCAGCGCTGGCCGCACACGGGTTGTGGGACATCGCCCGGTCCGCATTCGTGACGAGACCCAGGCGCTGGAGGCCGGTTCCGGTGCCGTCGGCCGCGCCGGGGACGACGGCCAGGATGCCGGGGTCGGATCGGTCTGGTGGTGACCTCGGCATCTTCCGGTTTCGCCCGCGTGGTGTGAGCGGGCGCCGTTTCGTTGAGGATCTCGTGTCCGGTGGGGGGGCGGGAGCGTGCATGGCGGGTCAGTCCTGGCAAGGATGCGCCGGCCACCCGGTGTTCCGGGTGGCCGGCGCGGTTTTCCGGGGCGGTTGGCGGGTCAGCCGTGTGAGAGGGCGACCGCCCCGACGTATTTGTCGGCGATGAAACGGCACGCCGTGCGCTGGGCGTCGGTGTGCTTCCACGGGAAGCCCACCTCGTCGCAGATGTTGTAGAGGTCCTGGCGGAAGATGTCGTCGACGCGTTGCTTGGGGGACGGGCCGGTCAGGCTGTTGCGGAAGCCCTCGTCTCCGAACAGGTCCTTGTAGTTGTGGTAGCCGAAGTCGTGGCGGATGCAGGCGAGGCTGAAGTCGTAGTCGGCGATCTTGTCCGGGGCGGGGGCGTTGCAGATGTTTGTGTCCCAGTTGAACTCGTAGCGGTCGGGCTGGTGGCTGCGGTGGGCGCCGAGCTCCCGGTACCAGGTGTCGGTCGCGGCCTGGCCGGGCTGGGTCAGCTGTTCGAGGTGTGCGATGCGCTCCTCGCGGCTGGCCGGGGTGACCGGAGCCCCGCGGTCGGTCCAGACGTCGTTCTTGCCGGTGTATTCGTTGAGGGCGGAGCCGTCGGGGGTGATGCCGTAGAGGTGGTCGCCGGACGTGGCGAACGCGGATCCGGGGCTGCCGATGCGGTTCCACTTGTTCGGGTGCCCGTTGTACTTGAAGATGTCACCGGTTGAATCGTCGGTGGCGAAGAGGGTGTTGGCGGCGTAGATGTGCCCGGTGCGGGTGGTGCGGACGGGCTTCCACTTATCGCCCGGGCCGGTGTACTCGGACACACTGGAGTGGTCGGTCGCCAGGCGGTAGAGGTTGTTGTCGGTGACGGCGAACTCGGCGCCGGGGCCGCCCAGGCGGGTCCACGCCGTGGCGTGGCCGTCGTACCGGTAGATGTCGCCGGAGCCGGGCTGGGTGATGTACAGGGGACTGTCGGTGGGGTGGTCCTTGAAGAGCGGGTTCAGCTTCATGGCGGGTGTCTTGCCGGTGTAGGTGTAGAGCCGGTCGGCCGGACCGCCGACCTTCGTCCATGTGTCGCCTTGGCCGGTGTACTCGTAGACGGCGGTGCGGTCGGGGCTGATGCCGTAGAGGTGCTTGTTGGTGGCGGCGAAGTCGGCCCCGGGGCCGCCGATGCGGGGCCACGATTCGGTTTCGGAGTCGTACCGGTGGATGTCGCCGGTGGCGAGGTCGGTGGCGTAGACGGTGTCCTCGCTCGCGTAGATGTTCGCGGCCCTGTTGCCGATCTTGATCCAGCGGTCCTGGTTGCCGGCCCACCGGTAGATGGCGGAGCGGTCCTTCGTCAGGGCGTAGGCGCTGTTCTTGGTTGCGACGAGGTGGCCCAGTGCGAGCGTCTGGGCCGGGGAGGGGTGTACGGTGCGGCGTTTGCCGGTGGCGGCGTTGGCGGAGATGCCGAGGGCGAGGACGCCGGCGACCACCAGGCACAGCAGCCGGATGATCCGGGCCGGCGTCCACGGCGACGGTTGCGGGGAGTGCTCGGCGGCCGGGCGGCCGGGCCGGTGGCGGACGGGGATTCGGAGCTTCACGGGTTCCTCCTGGAAGTGTTTGGTCGTTCGGGGCAGCGCAGGGGCAAGGGCTGACGGCGGGTCGGCCGGGTGTGCTTTCCGGGTGGCGGGGGCGGGACGTCTTTGGGCCGGGTTCCTGTGTCCGTGCCGGGTCAGGTGGCGATGGGGCCGCTGACTTTGGTCCAGGTGCCGGGGGTGCCGGTGTATTCGTAGATCCCGGTGTGGTCGGGGCTGACGCCGTAGAGGTGCTTGTCGGTGGCGAGGAAGTTCGCGCCGGGGCCGCCGATGCGGGTCCAGGTGCGGCGTTCGCGGTTGTACTGCCAGATGTCGCCGGTCGTGAGGTCGGTGGCGTAGAGGGTGTTGCGGCTGGTGTAGATCCGGTCGGTGGCGCCGCGGACGCGGTCCCACACGCCGGGGGTGCCGGTGTACTCGTAGAGGCCGGTGTGGTCGGGGCTGATGCCGAACAGGTGCTTGTCGGTGGCGGCGAACCCGCTGCCGGGGCCGCCGATGTCCGTCCAGCGGCCGCTCGCGGCGTCGTACTGGTGGATGCCGCCGCGGGCGGCGGTAGGGGCGGTGTCGACCGCGTAGAGGGTGCCGGCGCTGGTGAGGATCCGGTCCGTGCCCGCGAGGCGGACCCGGTTCCACACGCCCGGGGTACCGGTGTACTCGTAGATGCCGGAGTGGTCGGGGCTGACGCCGTAGAGGCGGTCGGCGGTGGCGGCGAACTGGGCGCCGGGGCCGCCGATACGGATCCAGGGGCCGTCGATGCCGGCGGTGTGGAGCTCGCCGCCGGTGCCCTTCCGCGCGGGGTCGTACTGCCAGATGTCGCCCTTGCCGTTGTCGATGGCGTAGAGGGTGCTGCGGCTGGTGTAGATCCGGCTGGTGGCGCCGCGGACCTTCACCCACGTGTCGCCCTTGCCGGTGTACTCCTCGACGGCGGTGTGGTCCGGGGTGATCCGGTAGAGGCGGCTGCCGGTCGCGGCGACGCTGGTGCCGGAGTCCGCGGGCACGGCCGCGGCCAGAGGCGGTGCCGGGGTCTGGCCGGGGGCCGGTGCCGGCGGCGGGGAGGGGGCGGTCGGTGCGGCGGGTGCCGGCGGTGCGGGAGGCTCCTGGGCCGGTGCCGGAGCGGGCGCCGGAGTGGGTGTGGGTGCGGGGGGCGGTGGCGCGGGCGCCGCTGGGGGCGGGGTTTCGGCGATCTTGCGGTACCGCAGCGGCTGGTAGCCGGACGCGTCATGGCCGGCGATCTTCCGGTCGTTCCGGTTGGCGGAGGCGGCCATGGTCGGCACTCCGCGCCGGCTTTGCGCCATGTAGCGGAAGGTGCCCTTGGCCTTGTCGGTCCAGCCGGCGAACAGGATGGCGTGTCCGCTGCTGGTCGTGTTCAGTACGTCTCCGGGCTGCAGTTGGTCCCAGGTGGTCTTCTCGGCGAGGTCCGGCAGGGTGTCGGTGGTCCGGCTCTTGTCGAGCTGCCAGGCCATGGAGATGAAACCGGAGCAGTCCTGCCGGTAGGGGCCGCCGGTGGGCTCGTCCTGCCAGAAGTCGAACTTGGAGCCGTTGACTCCCTGGTGGGTGTACGGCACGTGCTGGGCCACCCAGTCCTCGGCGCGGTCCATGATCTGCTCGCGGGTGACCTGTCCGCCCGGGGCCGCGCCGTGGCCGATGGCACCGGTGGACAGGGGCAGGACGTCGGTGGTGCCGTGCGTGGTGGGGTCGGCGTGTGCGGGCAGGACGGCGGCGCCGACGACGAGGGCTAGGCCGGCGAGAGCGGCCAGGCGTTTCGGGCGACGCGACAGGCCATGGTGCATGGCGGTCCCTTCGTGTGGTGGACGGGCCGCTGCCGGGTTGGCGGAAGCGGTGGATCACCACACTGGAACCTGATGTGATTGGCCGTCAGGGTCGAGCGCCGTGCTTTGGCTGTCGCCGCAGGTCAGCGGGGCCAAAGTGACGCGAACATCGCGAACTTCGGCGAACGCCCGCGAACGTCGGCGAACGAGACGGTCATCATCGAGGGGGAACCTATGGGCAGAGCAGGGCGGGCACAGGGGCCGCTGAAGGGGCGCACGGAGCAGGCCAACGCGCTCGCATGGTTTGTGCAGGAGCTGACCGACGGCCGCACGGGCGGCGAGTTGCACACGCAGTACGGGGGAGTGAGGAGCGTGTGGAGCGAGTACCGCTCCGGCATCAAGATCATTCCGTGGGAGCGACTCGAGAAGGTGACCGAGGACCGCTTCTCTCACGGCTCCACGCGCGTGGCCAAGCTCCAGGAGGCCCGCCGGCTCTATTTGGCCGCGCGGCGGGCCCAGGCCGAACTCTCGGCCGCGGCGTCCCCGCGTCCGCCTCGTGGCGGCGAACGACCTGCGCCCGCCGGCGAACGACCTGTGGACAATTCCCCGACCAGCGAGGATGTGCCCGCGCCGGCCCGCGAACAATCGACCGACGATGTGCCGGCCCCTCAGGGCGACGGGTCCGGGGAGACCGCCGGAACGGAGGTCGGGGCGGTAGCCGTCGGCCGTGCGGAGCCTGACAAGGCCGGGCCGGTTGACCCCGGCCTTGGGCCCGCATCGGGATCCGCGGCCGAGTCCGCGCCTGAATCCGCCGCCGAGTCCAAGGCTCCCGGCTCGATTCCTCCCGCAGTCCCGGTTGACGCTTCTGCCCCTGCGTCGCCGGTTCGTGGACCCGCCTTGGTTTCATCGGCCCCTCGACCTGCCGAGGCCCTGGACGGTGCCCCGGTGCGCACCCCCGGTAGCCGGAGGCGCTGGCGGATCTGGGTGCAGTGGGCCGCTCTGCTGGCGCTGCTCGCGGCGGTGGTGATTGCGAACCGGTACCAGCAGCCCGGGCGCGGCGAGGAAGCGGCCGCCCCTGCCGTGACCGCCTCGCCGGACGGCCTCTCTCTGCCGTCGGGCCTGGACCTTTCACCCACGCCCGAGCCTCCGGCCACCACGGCGGCGACGCCTCCCACCGAGGCCGCCGGCCCGCCCCTCACACCGGGCCCAGCGGCCCCCGCACCGACTTCCCGTCGAACCGCGCCCCCATCCGCAGGTGCGACGGCCGGCGCGCCCGCTGCCGCACCCGGCGCTCCCACCGTTGCCGCCACCGGCTCCCACCTGTACCGGATCACCCCCGGCCACACGGCCGTCGAGGAGTACACCGGCAAGAACGGCTCGTGGACGAAAGTCGGCGGTGCCGCCGGCCGGATCTACGCCAGCGCGTCGATGCTGTACGCGACGGACCCGGTCTCCGGCGACATCGAGCAGTACGACCGCGGGCGCGGGACCTGGACGCGGATCGGGACTCCCGGGAGCGGTTTCGCGGCCACCGGCGACCACCTGTACGGCGTGAGCGTCGATCATCACGGGGTCTTCGAGTACACAGGTGCCGGCGACACTTGGGAACAAGTCCGCGGCGCGACCGACCGCATCTTTACCAGCGGCAGCACGCTGTACGCGACGGACGCGGCGACCGGCGACATCGAACGGTACGACCGCGCCCGCCGGACGTGGACGCGGATCGGCGATCCGGGCAGCGGCTTTGCGGCCACCGGCGACCACCTGTACGGGGTGAGCGTCAACCACTTCGGGGTCTTCGAGTACACCGGTACCAACAGCGACTGGAAGCAGATCCGCGGCACCACCGACCGCATCTTCACCAGCCGCACGACGTTGTACGCGACGGATGCGGCCACCGGCGACATCGAACAATACGACCGCGGGCGCGGGACCTGGACCCGCATCGGCGCCCCCGGAGCCGCCTTCGTCACCACCGACGACCACCTGTACGGCGTCAGCCCCGACCACTCAGGCGTCTACGAATACAGCGGCGCCAACGGCGTCTGGTCCAGGATCGGCGGCCCGGTCGCTCCCTGACCGCCGGTCACCGGCACGAACACAGACCAACTCACCGGCGGACCACCGCGCTCACCACGGAGGTTCAGCAAGAAGGCTCCCGCAGTCGCGCGCCCACGATGTGCTCCGCCCCACTCCGCTGGGACCAAAGGGAGAGATGCCCCTGACCGAACACCCCACAGCACCGCCCGAAGCCAGCCGGCACCGGTCCGGACCAGCCCCGCCAGCGCCACGGCCGCCGCCCGCACACACTGGGAGAACCGGTCCGCGCCCGAACCCCCGAGCGGGCAGCGGACCGGTCCCCGACGAGGCCGTCAGCGCCAGACGACCAGCGGTGCTGAAGCGGCGGCCGGGGTGCGGCGATGGCGGTGGTGCCGTGGCGCCACCAGGAAGAAGTGATCACGGGCAAGGGCTACCGGCCCGGGCGGGACGGCTGGCGTACTGTCACCCGGTGGTCGGCGCGGCGCCGTCCGGGTTGACGCGGGTCGGAGCGGAGCGGGGGCCGGCTCATCGGGCCTACTTGGTCAGGGCCACACGCCGAACCACTGCTCGGCGTCGAACTCCTCGAACCTCTCCACCTCGGTGAACCCCAGCTTCACCGCCAGGCGCACCGAGCGGTCGTTGGCGGCCTGAGTGCACAGCACCACCGGCTCCCCGGGCAGCGCCCCGGCGAACCAACGGAGCGCCGCCGCGCACGCCTCGGCTGCGTACCCCCGCCCCCACGCTGTCGGCAGGAACATGTAGCTGAGCTCAGCGTCGCCGCCCTCCGGGCGGATGCGACCGGGCCGTGCCGGGTCGCGCCGGTCGAACGTCACGAGGCCGATCATCTCCCCGCTGTGGTCGACGACGAAGGTACCGGGACGCCGTCCCGGAAGCGCACGTTCGACGTCCTCACGGGGCCGCGGACCGCCGAGGTAGGTGTGCACCTGAGGGGAGGTCAGCAGCTCGACGTACGCCGCCCGGTCCCGGGCCTCGGACTCGCGGAGAACGAGCCGAGGCGTCCTGAGCGGAACGGACGGCCACACCACAGGTCCAAGCTCAGCCATGCCGCGCAACCTACCGGACCGTGTCGCTTCGTCAGCGCATTTCGGGCGGCGGTCTGCCGCCCGGTGCGGGCCTTGCGGTCCTCGGGCGGTCGCTTGCTCGTCGCGGTGCCGGCGGCGTTCTGGTCGGCAGGGGCGGTGGTCGGGGTCATCAGAGGTCCTCCTTTCCGGCTCCGCCCTCGATGAGGGTAAAGATGCGGTCGTAGGTGGTCAGCTCGCGCTGCTCGACCTCGATGCCGGCGGGCGCCAGGAGCTGGGCCTGGGCGGCGTGCTGCCGGTGGACCTCCTGGCGCAGGCGCCCGGCCGCGGCCATGTGCTCGGGGTCGGTGATCGACTGGTGGCGGGCCCAGCAGCGGGCATGGCGGGCCACGACTTCCTCGCCGCAGGTCACGGTGATCTGCTCGGTGTCCGCCCGGACGGTGACCAGGTGGCCGATCGCGCGGGGGTGGACGGAGTAGTCGCAGGTGTCCACGCGGATGTAGTGGTCGCGGCCCAGCCGGGTGCGAAGCGGCCACCAGGCCGGCGGGTCGACCCGCGGGATCGTGAGCATGGCCGCTCTGTCCGTCTCCCAGCGGTCGACGGGCCGGGCGTCGATCGTTCGGTGGCGGCGCCGGTTGGCGATCTGCAGCCAGGCGGTCAGCTGGGTGTTGAAGTCGCCGGGCCCGGCGAACGTGCGACCGGGCAGGAAGGACGTCTCCAGGTAGCCGTTGGCCCGCTCCATCAGTCCTTTCGCCTCCGGATCGCGAGGCCCGGCAGAACAGGAGCCGGATGGCGAGCAGGCCCGCCAGGGCGGCGAACTCGCCGGTCGGTCTTCCCCGACCGACACCCGGTTCGTTGTCCCAGACCAGCGTCCTCGGCACCGCCTGCCAGCCGGTCAGCAGCCGCCAGTGGCCGTCGATCAGATCAGCGGTGCACCTCGAGGGCAGCATCCGGGCGGTGATCATCCTGGAGTAGCCGGAGACGATGACCAGCACCGGAGGACGCCCGCTCTGGCCGTAACCGAGCGGGATGTCCACCGCCGGAAACCACAGATCGCACTGGGCCAGCTCGCCCGGCTCATAGACCGTCCGCGAGACCGGATCGACGGGAAGGTAAGCCGGACGCAGCTCGCGCACCCGCTCCCGCAAGATCGACAGCCCCCGCTCCCAGCCGATCCGCTCCGCGATCACCGTGGCCGGCATCGTCGGAGTCTGCTGCAACAGCTCGCGGATCCGGTCCTCGACCCCGTCCACCGCAGAGCCCTTCAACGGCCGCTGGTACACCGGCGGCCGGTCCGAGGCCAGAGCCCGCGCCACCGTGCCCCGGGAGATCCCCAGCTGCCGGGCCACAGCACGCGCCGACAACCCCTCAGCCCGATGCAGCCGCCGGATCTCAGCCCAGTCCTCCACCCCGATCACCTCTTCCCTCCTGACTCCCGTACCAGTGAAGTCAGGATGATCAAGAGATCACGCAGTGACCCGCTTTTGATCCGCCGTCCGTGGCCCTCGTTTCACGGTTCAGGCACGGATTTCGTGAAGTTGATCAAAGGGCCGCTACGGTCTGTGCTCGATGGCCGAGACTTGCTCGGATGGCTGCCGGGCGGACTCGGATGGGACAGAATGCTGGGCATGACGACTTGAAGAGCGCCGGCCGAGCGGCAGCACTGGCTCAAGGTCGGGAGCGGCTGGTCCGCTCCCGACGGTGAACGCCGGATCTGCGCCACGTGCGGGACGCCGGTCCGCTCGTACCAGTACCGCTTCTATCCGCCCGAGTCCTCCATGTTCGAGCGCTGCATCGGGTTCGCCTGGTGCTCAACTTGCAGGATCTACTCAGGAAATATGGTCCACGTCCCGCGGAAGCGCGTTCTGGTCGATGCCCTCGCAACCCTTCCCTCTGAGCAACGCGAGCGGCTGCTACGTTCGGAAACGAGACTGATCGAGTTCCTGGACCGCAAGGTCCGAGACAGGGAAAGACAGCCCTCACCGGGCAAGCACCCCTGAAAGTCGATCAAGGGCTCGTCAACCGGTCCGTGGTCGGCGGCTGGCCGCGATCAGGAGAAGCCGTTTGCGAAGAAGCAGCGGCTTCGCTCGGCCGAACATGCTGCGTTTGAGCGCCTTGAGGTCGTTGACGCGGCCCTCGACCGGCCCCGACGACCAGTCGGTGCTCATGCCGTAGACGACGGCGTCGAGGTCGGGGAGGAGTCCGGCGGCGAAGCCGGCGAGGCCACAGTGCTCGTCCGCGCAGACCGCCGCTATCCAATGCCCGAGTTGATCTCCTTCGCGGTTGGTCATGATGGCGGCGAAGGCACGGACGTGGCCAGCGGCGGCTGCGAGTTCGGGTGAGTGGGCCAGCAGGGTCTTGAGCTGCCGCTGGTCGTCTTCGCGCAGGTGGTCGGGGTGGCGCATGATCCAGCCGGCGGCCTGTCGGGGCGAGGGTGGCCGAGCGATCGGTGGTGTGCCGCTGGCCGTCCGACGGCCGGGATGCAGCGGGCGAACGTAGTCGCGCAGCGTGCTGTAGCTGCAGCGTGCCCCGCGTTCTTGCAACTCGCGGTGGAGCCGGGACATGTTCGTGCAGCCTTCGGCGATGCGTTGGTCGAGGTAGGGCTTGAAGGCGTCGAGTTTGCTGGTCCGGTTCTGCCACTGGCCGTGCAGCATCGCCTCCGGGCTGGCGGCGCGAGCGTACTTGCGCACGGTGTTGCGCCCGAGTCCGAGGCGACGGGCGATCTCCCGCAGGCTCAGCCCCTGCTCAACCTGGGCGCGAACGGCAGCGTGGGTGTCACGGAGCCGATCGAGGAACTTCCCCTGTGGGTAAGGTTCGAGCGGATCCCCGGCGTCCTCGACTGCCTCGGCGGGTGTGGGTTCCGGTGTCGGCGGCTCGGGCGCGGGCGCGCATTCCACCAGGTCACGCAGCAGGGTGCGATGGCGGGACACGAGGCGTTCGACGGCCTCGGCGAGGTTGTGCCAGACGTGCCATTTGTCGGCGCAGTGCTGGGCCTTCGGGGCTCCAGCGCGGGCGCCGTCGGCGAAGACGGACGCGCGGTCGCGGCAGACGATCTCGACACCAGGGCGCTCGCGTAGCCATGTGGCGACGCTGTCCGCGTCGCGGTCGGGTAGCAGGTCGAGGGGCTGATGGGTCTCGCAGTCGACCAGGAGGGTGCCGTAGCGGCGACCCTTTCTGGTGGCGAACTCGTCGATGCCGAGCACGCGCGGGGTCGCCCAGTCCGGGTCTGGCAGCGCCATCACCATGCGCAGGACGGTCATCCGGCTGATCACGATGCCGAACAGCAGGGCCAGGCGGACCACGGCACGAGCGGCCAGGACGACGCCCAGCGCTGCGAGCATCCGCTGCAGGACGGGCGTGCGGCGGCCGTAGCGGCAGGTCAGCCCCTCGATTTGTTCGGCGAAGGTTACCCGCCGACACTCGCGCTTGTCGCAGAACAGCCGGCGCACCGACAGCTCGATCACGACGCTCTGACCACCGCACGGGGCGTCGGCCAGGCGTCGCCCGTACCGGCTGTGCACCCGCCCAGACGGTATCCCGCAGCCCGGACACGGCACGAATCCGCCCTCCGGCGTGGACGCCTCGATCACCACCTGGCCGTCCCGTACCTTGACGCACTCGACCCGCATCCGTGCCAGATGCGGGAGCAAAAGGAAGATGTCCTCACACTCGGTCAGCGTCCACCCGAGGATGACGGAGCGTCACCCGGCGCATGGAAGCACGATCGAGTTCACGAAATCCGTGCCTGAACCGAATCACCCTGTCGAAAACAGGTCCGGCCAGTCCTGCTCCTCCTCCCCGCACCCGCGGAGGTCAGCCGGTCACGGCCCCGCCCTTGGCGCAGGCCCGGACCTCCTCCCCGCACCCGCGGGGGTCAGCCGCTCCAGGCCGCCGTCGGCAACAAGCCGGGCACGATCGACTTCTCGGCGACGGCGTTCGACGTCGCCGTCGGGCCGGCCCGGCGGTTGCGGGAGGCGGGTGTGCCTGCGGCTGTCCGGTGCACGTGGTGCGACCTGACGGTGCCCGGGGACGAGGCGCCGCTCGACCCGGGCCCCTGTGTGTCCCGCTCCTGGCCGACCGCCCATTGCCTGGCGAACTCCCTCACCAGCTGTGGCTGCGGGTTCTGCGCCACCTTCGGGCCCGTCCGGCTCACCCTCTGAACGCCCTGGCCCCCTGAGGGCGGCACGGGGGCCGGAGGGTGAGCACGGGTGGGCCGGGGCCGTCACGCAGGCGGCCAGCCGTGGTGGACCAGGCCACCGGGGTCGGTGAGGGCGCCGCGGATGCCGGCGGCGGGGTAGGGGATCAGGTCGTCGGGCAGGCCGTCCTCGGTGAACCAGCGCAGGTCCAGGCACTTGGCGGGTTCGCGGTTGACCGGCTCCCCCTCCCACTCGGCGGCGAGGTAGAACAGGCCGAGGCGCAGGATCGCCGGGTCCTGGCGGTGCAGGACGGTGTAGGCGAGGTGGAGGTGGGCCGGGTCGACGGTGACCCCGGTCTCCTCCTCCAGTTCGCGGGCGGCGCCGTGGGCCGGCTTCTCGCCGGGGTCGAGTTTGCCGCTGGGGGCGTGCCACTGGCCGTAGCCGTAGGGGCCGCCGCGCTGGGACAGCAGGACCTTGCCGTCCGGGGTGCGCAGGATGACGTGGACGTCCACGACGGGATGCGGGGTGGGACTCGTGTCGCTGGTGCTCATGTTCTCTCTAACTCCCGTACGGCATTTTGGTGTTGATCGTCCGGGGTGGGACCTGTTCCAGGATGGCCTGTGCGGTCTGCTCGGGGGTGAGGTGGGTGGTGTCCACGGTGTGGAGCCGGTAGCCGAGCCGTTCGAGCACGGGGACGGCCTCCTGGTAGAGCCGCAGTTCGCGGGCGGTGGCGGCGGCGTCGAGTTCGAAGCGGTGCCGGGTGCCGCGGTGGGCGAGGCGGCGCTGCACGGTGTCGGGGTCGGCGGTGAGGAGGACGGCGAGGTCGGGGACGTCCGCGCCGTCGTTGACGGCGAGAAGGAAGTCGGTGTCGACTCCGTCGGCGCGCTGGAGGACGAGGGTGGAGGGCAGGTAGCGGTCCAGCAGCACGGTGGTGCCGGCGGCGCGCCGGGGGCGGACGTCGGTGTCGAGTTGGTGGAGGCGGTCGGCGGCCACGGCCAGGGCGAGGGCGCGCCCTCGCATCGTCGCGGCGGCGGCACGCACGGCCTGGCCGTAGGCGGTGGTGGAGGGCCCGGTGGCGGTGTGGACGGTGTGTCCGGCCGTCCGCAGGGCTCGGGCGGTGGCGGCGACGGCGGTGGACTTGCCCAGGCCGCTGGGCCCGTCCACGGTGAGCAGCAGGCCGTTCACGCGGTCACCTCCCGGCGGGCGGCGGCGTTGCGGTGGTGCTGTTCGCGGGAGATGTCGGCCAGCCATCCGTAGAGCCGGGTGAGGGGGACGTGGCCGAACTGCTGGCCGGTGGCGAAGTTGAACTCGTCGCGGCCGCGCATCGCCTCGTCGGCTCCGTGTCCGGTGAGGTCGACGTCCTGGTAGGTCTGCATGGCCTCGGGGTCCCAGCCCTGCCGGACGAGGTCGGCGAAGACGGGCGAGCCGGGGTAGGGGCGGAAGGTGAACGCGGAGGCGCGGAAGGTGCCGGGCAGGCGGTCGGACAGGGCCCAGAGCTCGCGGATGTGGGCGAGGGTGGCGAGGGCGTCCTCCATGGTCTCGCCGGGGTATCCGAGGATGAAGTACCCCTTCACACCGATGCCCTTCTCCAGCAGCCGGCGGGCGACGGTGAGCGTCATCGCGGGGGTGATCCGCTTGTCCATCGCCTCCAGGATCCGGGCGGAGCCGGATTCGATCCCCAGCGCGACCTCACGCAGTCCGTTGCCGCGCAGCCGCTCCAAGACGGTGTCGTTCTCGCGGTCGAGGACGTTGATGCGGCCGGTGGCGTCCCACACGTACCTCTCGCCGACGCGCTCGGCGGCGAAGGCGTCCAGGGCGGGGTGGATGACGCGGCGGGCGCCGAGGAAGAGGTCGTCCACCGCGCGGAAGGCCGTGCAGCCGAAGTCGGCGTCGAGCCGGTGCATCTCGGCGATGATGTTCTCGGGGGTCCGGGTGCGGATGCTGACCTCGGGATTCATGGAGGCGGCGGCACCGCAGAACCCGCACTCGTAGGGGCAGCCGCGCGAGCACACCAGGTTGGCCTCGATGCGGCCGTCGGCGGCCCGGTACGGGTCCTGGGCGAGGAAGCGGCGGTCGACGGCGAGGGCGTCGATGTCCGGGGCGAGCCAGCGGGCGGTGTCGCCGGGGCGCGGGATGCCGCAGGCGGTGGTACCGAGCAGGCGGTCGCGCCACATCACCTTCGGCAGTTCGCGGCGCCGGTGGACGTCCCCGAGCAGGGCGGTGACCCGCATCTCGCCCTCGCCGATCACCAGGGCCTCCAGGCCGGCGAAGCGCGGATCGGCCAGGACGCGCCCCGGGTCGGCCTTGGCGTGGTGGCCGCCGGCCATCAGCGCGATCGCCGGGTCCAGGGCGGCGGCGATCCGCGCCGTCAGCTCGTAGGTCGGGGCGAGGAGGTTGAACGCGGCCCAGCGCGGCCGCAGCGCGTTGACGACGTCGGCGGTTCGCCGGATGCCGAGTCCGTGGGCCTCAGCGTCCAGGATGCCGACGTTGAAGCCGTGCGCGGCGGCGTGGGTGGCGATGTAGGCCATGCCGAGGACCGGCAGGGTGTAGTCGTTGACGCGCGGGCGCAAACCGTAGTCGCGCAGCGGGGCGTTGACGAACAGGCAGTCGAGGGCGCGGTCCGGGTCGGCGCCGGCGACCAGGTCATGGGCGGTGCGGGTCTGTTCCTCCGAGCTGATCGGTGCGGGCATGGGCCCCCCAGGTGAGTGTCGACAGGGTGAGGGTGTGCAGGTGGCGCGGTTCGTCGCCGGCCAGGTGGTGCCAGTGCGCGCCGAACAGGGCCTCGGTCTTCTTCGGCTTGTCGGCGGCGGGCCAGGGGTGGTCGGGGGCGATGCGGGCGGCCCAGGTGCGGACCGCGAGGTCGGCATGCGGGTACACGGAGAAGTCGCCGGTGAAGTCGGCGGCCGCCGCGGCCGCCGTCCAGGGCCCGATCCGCGGCACGCCGACGAGCGCGGTGGCCAGGGCCGGGGCGTCCAACCGCTCCCAGCGGGCCCGGTGCTCCAGGTACGCGTTCGCGGCCGCGCGCAGTGCGGTGCGGTGGAACGTGGTGCCGACGGCGGCGAACTGCTCGTCGGTCAGGGCGAGGACGGTCTCCGGCGTCGGCGCGGTGTGCAGGGTGCGGTCGGGAGCGGGCCCGCGGTCGTGGCCGGAGGCGGGGCCGTTGCCGGGGGCGGGCAGCTCGGTGCCGTGGGCCGCGCACCAGCCGCGGTAGAGGCGACGGGCCTGGTCGGCGCGGACGACCTGGCGCAGGACCGCGGTGGTGATCGCGTCCCACAGCCACGGGTTGGCCACCCGCACGCTCGGCCCGAGACCGCGCAGGCCGGCGAGGAGGGCGGGCGGGACGGTGCCGGGCAGCGACGTCGGGTCGGTGGTGACGAGGGTGGGCTTGGTGTCCTCCGTGCCGTCCACGCAGGCCAGGTCGAGGCCGTCGGGGGTGAGGGTGGCCAGCCAGAGGCCGTCGGCGGTGCGCAGGGGGCGCTGCCGGTGGCCGGTAATGGTGTTCTCCTGCCAGGCTGGGTGATCGGTCGTCAGGACGGTGTGCACGGGGCGCTCCTTGCCTAGGGTGCCGAAGTGGGCCGCCCCAGCTTGCCAAGTCCGGGCAGGCGCCGGGGCCGGTTCGGCCGGGTTCCCGGCGGCGTCGGGGCACCGGAGCGCCGGGACCCTGGGGCCGGGTGCTGCTTCACCGGCGCTCGGGCACCGGGTCGATCACGCCTGCGGCGGCGAGGCTCCGGTAGAGCACGTGGTGCTCGGCGTCGGTCATCCGGCGCGAGTGTGTCGGCGCCTCGCCGCCGACGGGTGGGGGCCAGGCGGAGACCGGCGGGATCAGGTCGGAGGCGGCGTGGGCGGCGGAGCGGTAGGAGCCGCGCACCATGAGGGTGGTCGTGCCGGGCAGCATGACGGCCCGGTGCACGAGCGTGGGCGCCAGGGTGTAGCTGCTGCCAGGGAGTTCGGTGGTGGTGACGGCCGGGCGCAGGTCGCCGGACGTGAACGGGCCGTCGGCGCGGCCGTCGGTCCGGCCGTCGGTGCGCAGGAAGACGGTGTGGAGGTAGCCCCCGGTCAGGACGCGGGCGGCGAACGGGTAGGCGTGGTCGTGCGGGAGCAGCTGGTTGCCGGGGCGGGGGTTGGTGTTGAGGCGGACCTCGTACCCGAGGTCGTCCGCCGTGGACAGGACGAGACGGTCCAGCAGCAGGGTGGTGCGGGAGGCCTCGTACCGGTCGGGGACGAGGACGGTGGTGGTGACCAGGTAGGACAGGAGAGCGCGGTCGGCGGCGAGGCGGTGGAGGACGTCGGACTCGGCGTGGAACCGCGGCAGGTCGGCGGCGCGCAGGTCCGGGATGTCCTCGAGCCGGGGTGCGGCGGCCCGGGCCGCACCGGTCGGGCGGGGGTCGGCGAGGCGCGCGTGGGCGTCGGCGGCGGCGGCCCGGTACTCGTCCGGGGTCAACGGCGCGGTGCCCGGGACCGGGGTGGGGGCCTGGGTTGAGGCCGGGGCATGGGACGCGATGAGCTGCGCACTGTCCGGGGAGCCCGTGAGCCGGGTCGTGGCACCGGCGTGCAGGAGGCAGACCTGGCCGGGGTCCAGGGTGCGCAGGTACTGGGGGTCGTCATGGTCGACGTCGTCCCGGTCGCGGTAGAGGGCGAGGTCCAGGGTGCCGACGAGCGGAACGAGGGCGGTGGTGCGGTCGGCGGGCCAGGGCCCGGCGGAAGTGGTGCCGTCGGGAGTGGTGCTGTCGGGGGTGGTGCCGTCGGGCAGGCGCAGGTGGATCGCCGGGTGGCCGTCGCGGGGCGCGGCGAGCAGGAGCAGGGTGTGGCCGGGGGCGGTGCGGGAGCCGGCCGCGAGGGTGCCGGGGTCGGCCCGGTCGAGCAGGTGCAGGGCCAACTCGGTGGCGGGGGCGAGCCAGGCGCCGGTGACCAGGTACTCGGGGCGGTCGGTCAGGGCGTCAGGGTCCAGGTCGGCCAAGCCGGCGACGGCCAGGGAGTCGGCGGTGGCCGGGGTGCTCTGCGGCGGGGTCATGGGCATGGTGATCTCCTCCATGAGGTGGTCGCCGCACCGCAGGACCCGGGGCTCGTGGACCTCCGGCAGCGGGCGGGCGTTCGTGTGGGGGGCCGTCATCGCGGCCCCCAGTTCCACGGGATCGGGTGGGCGCCGCGCAGGCAGGCGACGCGGTGGGCGGCCTGCCGGTGGGCGGCGGCGTCGAGGTGGGCGCGCCGCACCGTGTTCATCACCGCGGTGAGGACGACGACGTCGCGTACGACCTGGTAGCCGGACCAGGCGCCGATGTAGGGGTGGGCCGGGAGCCGGCCCTGTCGCTCGTAGGAGAGGTAGGTGTCGGCGTACGTCCGGTGGTCCTCGCGCGAGCCGGTGAGCAGTTCGGAGCGCCAGCGGGCCGCGACCAGGTCCCACTCCCTGCGGCCGCGCGTCAGCGGCCGGCGCAGCAGGAGCCCGACGTGAACGCCGTCGTCGTGGCAGGGGACCATTCCGAGGGCGCCGAGGACGACGGTGTCCGGAGTCGGCCAGTCCAGGTAGTCCCACTCCTCGCGCAGCTGCGCCGTGTGCTCGCGCAGGAACCGGCGGGCGGCATCGTCCAGCGGGGCGTCGTCCAGTCCATCCAGCAGGTGAGCGAACGGGTCGTGCTCCCTCAGCCACGGCGCCAAAGCGGGGTCGATGCGGTGGGCGAGGGCGGTCACCCACGCGGACAGGGACGTGTCGGCGCTCGGCCTCCCGGGGTCCTGCCAGAAGGTCACGGCCCGGCCGTCGGCGGCCGGGCGGACGTCGGTGTAGTAGGGGGAGGTGACGGGAAGCCGGTGCTGCCGCAGGAACTGCGCGCCCTTGACGAGCGCCCAGGCCTGGTCCAGGTCCGGGTGCACGATGGCGAGCGCGTGCGAGCGCGAGCCGAGCGACCACAGGTGGTTCGGGCTGTCGCTGACCAGCTCGGCCTTCGCGGAGTCGTCGCCGGTGGCCACGCAGGCCTGCGTCAGGGCCTCGTAGGAGGCCGCGATGTCCAGTCTTCGGGCCGGGCTGACGGTCTTGAGCAGCGTCTTGGTGCGCGTTCCGACACTCACGGCGCAGTCCTCGGGTTCGGAGTGGACGGATGGAGAGGGAAGCGGCCCTGGAGGCGGTGAGCGTGCGCGCCCCGTGCGGGCGGGGCGGTGCTCTTCCGCCACCCGCCGCCGTGTCGCTCCAGGGACGGGTGTTCCGGACTCCGGTGGCACCGGTGTGCACAGGCAAGCGTGTGCGGAGGCGGCAGGTGCTACCGGAGGCCTACGAGGTGCCGGTCACGCCGGTATTCGGTCGCGCGCCGGCTGCCCGGGCAGCCGGCCCACGGCGGGCCGAGGCCGGAACTCCCGCACGAGCGCGTCCGCGCGCGGCGCCTCGACCCGCGGGTGGACCTGCTCGCCCGCGGTGGCCGCCGGGCGCGCCTGCTCGGGAAGCCCGATCTCGGCCCAAATCTCCTTGCCGCCCTCGGGGAACTCTTCGACGCCGAACCGGGACACGACCGCCGTGACGAGCATCAGCCCGCGGCCGCAGGTCGCCTCGTCGCCGGCCGACCGGTACTCGGGCCGGCCGAGCCCCGGGTCGGTCACGGACACCCGCAGCACACCCGCGTCGTACCGCAGGCGGGCGGTCAGCATCACGTCCGGCCGCTCGCCGCCACAGCCGTGCACGACGGCGTTCGTCCCGAGTTCGCTCAGCACGAGCTGCAGATCGTCCGACACCGCCTCCTGCTGCCGGCCGTCCAGGCCGAGCGTCGGCAGCGCCGTCCTCGCCCAGCGGCGGAGATCGCCGATCCGTTCCCGTTCGGCGACGAATTCAAGGCTGGCGATGCTGCTCACACCGCCCTCCCAGTGGCCGAGCCGGAGGAGCTTCCCTCAAGGCGGCGGCCGACATCGGCACCGTGCAACAGGACAGCCGGCGTGTTCGTCTGAGGCACCCAGGGCGGGGTGTCCCAGCGGGTGCCGTGCGAAGGCGGAACGGCGATCCAGTCGCCGGGACCGGAGCGGACTTCGAGGTCGTCACAGGATGCGCTCGCGTACCGGCCGGTGGCCGGGAGAACCAGAAGGATCACCGACTCGACGGTCACGATGCACGGGACCTGAGCGACCTTTTCCAAGACGACCATCGCGGCCATGCCGATGGTTCGCGGGAGGAGTAGGGCATCGAACCTGGTGGTCCAGGCGATGAGGCCGGCACCGGGCGACTCCTCCAACGCGGAGATGACGAGCTCTGGGTCGGAGAACACCGGACCCTTCGGACGCGGGTGGGCGCCTGGGGCCGGGCAGCTCGGATCGCCGCAGGTACAGCCCTGCCTGGGCCGGTGTCGGTGTCCGACGGACAGCGTCCAGCTCAGGGCCGAGTAGGCCGTGGCGGCGTCCTCCGGTCGGCGGGTGTTGATCAGCTCCATGCCAGTCTCTCCCACGGTGATCACACATGCACTGCTGGTGACCTTCCGAGAGTGGCAGCCCGGCCTTGGCCCGCCCCCTAGAAAACTTAGGGGGCGTCAACTGTTCGATATTTCAGTTCAGTTACTGAACAAGTTCCATGTTCCGGATGAGCCCTGAGAGGGCAGCGGCCTGGGAGGGCACTCCGATCTGGACGAGCTCAGTGACCAGTGCGCGGCTCATGGGGTCGGCATACACGTAGTGCGGTGCTGCCGTCGCGGCTTCCCTCAACTTGACCACCGCGGCCGAGCTTCTACCCATCCGGTGCATCGCTCGCGCCTCGTCGATCGCATAGTGCGTCCGGCGCTCCTTCGACGGAACCTCGTGAATGTCCACCTCCGGAACGCGCCTGAGGCCACGGTCCGGCTCGTCCACTTCCACTCCGGCTTCCGCCGCATGTACGGCCACGACGCCACGCCCGAACACGGTGTGGTTCGCCAGGTCGTACCAGCCGTCGCCAAGCTGGTCGGCGTCCTCCAGCGCGGCACTGATCCGGGCCCAGGCATCGTCCTTCTGCCCTGCGCGGGCATGGGCGATCGAACACCTCAAGTGCAGGGCACCGCGCAAGGACACCGCTGCTCGGGTAGTCGCGCCTCCGGTGGTGTAGGGCTCCAGGTCCCGCAGCGCGGCCTCCGCCACGGCGATGGTCTCCCGGTTCGAGGCCTGGTGCAGCAACGCACCACACCTGTCCCATGCGACGGCGGCACGCATGAGCGGGTCGTCGACCGCTGCCGCGGCACTGGCCGCCACCTCGGCCGCCGACCATGCCAAATCAGGGTAGCCGAGTTGGTTCAGGCACATCCGAGCCGTCCTGGCGGCGTCGACCAACAGCCTCAGAGCTTCGTCCCGCTGGTGGCCGGTAAGAGTGAGCACCGCCGTGTTCAGATCTTCGATCAGTGGCGGAAGCAGGGTGGCGACTCCGGGCAGGTTCGCTGCCTGGCGGGCTGCATTGGCACGGCGGGATTGCCCACGCAGCCTGTCCAGCTCAACCGGTGCCCCCTGCGGGGCGAGCCCCGGGTGTCCCGAGAGGATCAGGCTGGCACGGCGGATACCGGTCCGAACCGCGGGGACGTGGGCGTGCGCAAGGCTTCCCCCGGCCCTCTGGAGGCGGTACGGCTGGCCGAGGAGCCAGACGACGTCGACATCGCAACGGTCGGCGATCGCAGTGATCACGCTGTACCGGTCGAGCGGCTGCCGACCGCTCTCGACGTTTGCCATCCAGGACTCTGCCCGGCCCAGGAAACCGGCCAGCTCAACTTGGGTCAGTCCAGCCGCGTTTCGGGCGATCCGCACGCGGGCGCCGATGTGCTCGCTGTTCAAGGGCATGCTGGTGTACTCCGTTCTGACCTCGTCCATCAGGACGGTACTCCGGATGCCGTTGCTGCGAAGCGTTAAAGCCGAACACCCGGTGATTGCGCGAACTCGCTGCCGGGGCACCCCTCCGACGGTGCCCGGCGACCCACTGCACGTGAATCCTTTGGACAGCGTCGATCTCACCGGCCCTCCTGAAGCACGGAGCGCCGCCCCACGGCCCTCCCCCGGCTTCAACCGTTTCCGACAGTAGGTGAGCTTGCAGTGGCAGGAGCTATCCCCGCGAGCGCGGGGCCGACAACCCGGCGGGACTCACCACAGCCTCGGCCGCCGAGCTATCCCCGCGAGCGCGGGGCCGACCGGTACGGCCTCCGGGGCAAGGGTGTTCCCCCGGAGCTATCCCCGCGAGCGCGGGGCCGACGGGGACCTGATCTGCGGGCGGTGCCGGGAGGCGGAGCTATCCCCGCGAGCGCGGGGCCGACGAACCCATCGCGACGGGACATTCTGTCGCCCAGGAGCTATCCCCGCGAGCGCGGGGCCGACGCTCGGACTGAAAGAGAGCTGATACCGCGTGAGGAGCTATCCCCGCGAGCGCGGGGCCGACTGTCGACGGCCTCCTGCCATACCGCACGGATCCGGAGCTATCCCCGCGAGCGCGGGGCCGACCCACTACCCGGGCGGAGGCCTCCCTGCCCGTGGGAGCTATCCCCGCGAGCGCGGGGCCGACACTTCCTGACCTGCGGCGATTGGGCGCAGAGTGCGCCAATCCATTCAGTTCGAATCCGGAGCCCTTCACGTGTACAGAACCAACGCCCCAGAGACGATCTCTCCCAGCTGCGCCCCGGCGAGCCGACTCTGAACCTTCGACAGCATCGTACGGCTGGCATCAGGCATGGGCATAGGGGACGGGTTCGCCGGTGACGGCGTCGGCCACGCCCCGGGGCGGAGAGGCTGACACAGGACGACCTTCAGCTCCGCGGTGCCGCCGACCTCGCCGCCGTCGCCGAAGTCGTCGCCACATACCGCCACTGCCTGGTCCTGCGGACATACGACATCAACCCACCGCCTGCCCGCGAGCAGCCGACTGAGGATCGGGTCGCCGGCGACGGCACAGCGCTTTCCGGTGCTTCAGGTGTCGGCACCGACTGGCACGGAGGCACGGCGTAGGAATCGTCACCCGTATCGGACCACATTGCTTTCTTGGACTCTGCCCGGCGGGTCCATAGTTCACAGGCCCAGGCCGCTCCGCCTTGGACGCCGGGTCGGCTGCGGGTTCTGCCCGGTAGCGGCGAGCCGGGCCGCTGAGCGTCTGAGGGTCATGCGGTCGGCGGCCTGACGGTCGGGAGCAGAGGCGAGCCGGTGCTGGAGGTGCTGGGCGGCGAGGTCGGCTCCGAGCGCCGAGACCACGGTGGCGAGGGCCGTCTCGGCGGCCGCGCTCGCCCGGCCGGCGGACCGGTATTCCTCGGCGAGCTCAGCGCGCCGATCGGCGGGCAGCGGCCGGGCCGGCAGTCGGTTGTGCCCGGGGCCGGAGGCTCGCATCATCAGCCGCCGGGTGTCGGCGAGGCGTTCGGCGAGGACGGCGTGGTCCTCGGCGAGGTGCTGGAGGCGGGCGGAGATCTGGCGGAGGGCGTCGCACCACACCGGCAGGGACGCGGCGATGTCGCAGGCCCGACGGGTGGATCCCCCGTGGCCGTGGGACAGCCGCCAGGCCGGGTCGGCGTAGAGGAGCCGGCCCACCCGGTCGACCAGGGCGTGCGACTCCGCGGTGACGGCGGAGAGGGTGTTGTCGGGAGCGGAGCGCAGGGGGAACCAGCAGGCGCGTACGCGGCGCCAGGCGTGCTCGGCAGTTTCCCAGGCGTCGTCGGCGGCGTGGACGGAGGCGAGGTGGGCGGACACGGTGGCGGGAGCATGGGTGGCGGCGTGGGTGAACAGCAACCGGGTCAGCTGGTAGACGGCGAGGGCGTTGGAGGCTGCTGTGCCCATGGCGGAGGCGGTGTGCGCGTGGGAGTCGTCGCCCGCCTGTACGGCGCGCCAGCTGATGTCCGCGAGCCGGTCGGCCGAGGCGGCGGCGCCGGTGCCGAGCTGTGCGGGGGTCTCCACGGTACGGGGTGGGTCGGGCTGCAGCAGCGCGCGGGGCCGTACGGTGTCGAGCGCCACGGCGCCGAGCCGGACGTCCGGGTCGGCGGCGAGCGCCCGGACCTCTCGCTGCACCACTCCCAGCTGGTCGACGACCCGGCCAAGGGCACCGATGCGCTCGGTGAAGGACGCGCTGGACGTGGCCGAACCAAGGCGGCCCACCAGGTCCGCGACCGTTCCGGTGAGGGCGAGGACCCTGACCAGGACGGCGGTGCGCAGCTGCGTGCTCTCCAGGGCGAGCCCGTGCCGGGTGAGGGGCCGGCCGTCGGGATCGGTGTGGGTGGCGAGCAGGTCCAGGCCGGTGCGCAGGGCCTGGACGGCATGGGGGACGTACCGGGGGGCCTGGAACGCTTGGAGGGCCGTGAGGGCCGGCGGCTTGCCGTAGGCGGCTCTGAGCTGCCGGGCGGCTTCGGCCAGGGCCACGTGCAGCCGGGCCCGGCAGGCACTGTCCGGTGCCGCCGCCGGGCCGGGGCCGGTGGGCGCCCGGTCGGGCAGGGTGTCCACCGGTTCCCAGCCGTACCGGGTCTCCACGGCGAGGAGGAGGTCCAGCAGGTCCGCGACCTGATGGCCGACGGTCCGTCGGTAGAGTTCCGAGCTCCGCTCGATCGGCAGGTAGTCGGCGTCGGTGAGGCAGCTGCCCGCGAGGGCGACGAACTCGCCGAACTCGGCGCTCACCGAGCGGTCTCCGCCGGGCGGAGCGTGGTGCGCACCGCGGCGGCGGTGTGCCCGAGGAGGCGGACGGCAACCAGGGCGGTGTAGGCCTCATCCGGCGTCGCCGCGGTGGCGGCCGCTGCCGAAAGCCGAAGCTCCGCCTGCTCCAGGAATTCGGCGAGCCGACGGCCGTCGGCGAAGGTGAGGTCGGTTTCGGGGTCGTCGCCGTCGTCGGGCTCGGGCAGGAAGCCGCGGAGCTCGATGGCGTGGTTGTGGGTGCCGCAGGCGGCCAGGGTGTCGCCGCCGGTGTCGGTGGTGACGGCCAGGGCCCAGTACCCGGTCTGGTTGGCGAGGGACCAGGCCGCCGAGAGCGGGCCCTGGATGTCGGGCTCGGCGAGGCGGGCGGCGATGCGGTCGAACCAGGCGGTCGTCATGGCGGACTCCTTCGTTGGTTGTCGTCGTGGCGGTCAGGGTGGCGGATCCGGCCGTCCCCGGGGCGGGTGGTGCGACTTCCTGTGGATAACCCGGGGGTGTGGACGGATCCGGCCCCCGGACGGGGGATCAGGTGACGATCCGGCGGACGGCGACGACCTGGTTGGGGCCGCCGCCAGCTGCCCTCCAGATCTGGTAGCTGCCCGTCCGGATCCGGAGGCCGGTACGGGGGGCCTCCAGGAGACGGCCGTCGCCGATGTAGAGGGCGACATGGCCGGGGCGGCCCGGACCGCCGTCCGTTCCGTTGGTGAAGACGAGGTCGCCGGGTTGGATGCTTCCGGGGTCGACCGGTTGCCCCTCCTCGACCTGGGTGAAGGTGGTGCGGCTCAGCCGGATCCCGGCGTGGGCGTAGGCCTGCTGGACGAGGCTGGAGCAGTCGCACCAGTGGGACGGGGTGGCGCCCAGTGGGTCGGTGCAGTCGCCGCCGTACTGGTACCAGCCGCCGCGTTGGGCCAGGGCCCAGCGGATGGCGGCGGCGGCCTGCGGGTGGGTGCCGGCCGGGACGTCCCACCCCGGTGGGAGGGCGGCGTCGGCCAGCGGCCCGGCGGGCGAGGGGGCGGTGAAGTCCGGGAGCGCGGCGACGATGGCGGCGACGTACCGCTGGGTTTCCGGGTAGGGCGGGATGCCGTGCGCGGCTTCGACGGCGTGCCAGCCCGCGTTGTAGCCCGCGAGCGCGAGCTGCCACGGGTCGGCGGCGATGCCGGAGTCGCGGGCCTGGCGGATCAGCGAGCACATCATCCGGCCCTGGGCATCGATTGCGTCGGCCGGCTCGAACGGACTGCTCACCCCGTCGCCGTCGACGTCCCGGCCCCAGGCGCGCCAGGTGTCCGGAACGAACTGGGCGATGCCCTGGGCGCCCGCCGGGCTCTGGGCGTTGGGGTCGAAGCCGCTCTCCCGGTGGAGCTGGGCGGCGAGCCGGGGGGAGGTCAGGCCCTGGCCGCAGGCCCCGGCGGCGCGCTCGATCATCGGAACGTACGGCGCCGGGACGCTGCCCGGCCGAAGCGCGCTGCCGTACGGTCCGTGCCCCGGGGCGCTCGCCGCGGCGGGTACGTCGGTGGCGGCCGCCAGCAGCACCAGGGCGAGCAGTCCGGCGGGTGCGGCGACCGCGCCGCCCGCGAGCAGGATCGTCCGTTTGGGCATGGTCCAGGTCCCCCGATCGTGTGGCACCCGTCGGCGTGTCAGGTGCGGACCGGCCGGACAGGCCGGCGCGGCCGGTGGCGAGGTGGCTGTCCGGGTGCCGCCTGCCGCACCGCAGGAGCCGCCGACCTGCCGACCGGGCAGGCGCCCGGAGCGGCCGGACACGAGGGCATGCGGACGAAAGACGCCGCAGGTGGGCCGCTGCCTCGACGGCCGGCATCACCTCCGGCCGGCCGTCGAGGCAGCGAGGACAGGGCCGCATGCCGGCCCCGCCCCCGAAGTCGGTGGTGTCGTACGGCACCGGCGCACCCCTGGTCACGATCCGCTCCAAGTCGATCGCCGAGTGTAAACAGAGCCGGTCGTCACTGTGCTAGACAGTGCGGCTACGGCCAGTGATGGCCCATGAACTGGCATCGCTGAACACCGGTCAGGTGGGAGGGAGTGAACATCGGTGGGCAGGTCCGCGTCCGTGGCCGGGCTGCACGCCGGCGCCCGGCTGATCGTCCCGGTGCTGGGGGCGGCGGCCGGCAGCGGCCGGAGCACCGTGGCCCTGCTCGCCGCGGCCGGACTGGCCCGGCTCGCTTCGACGGTGGTGCTCGACAGCGCGTCGACCGCGTCGTCGCCGTGGCGCCGCTGGCCGCTGGCCGGCGGCACCGGGCTCGCCTCCGTACCCGCCGACCGGCCCCTGAGCACCGGTCAGGTCCGCGCCGCCGCCTCGTCCTGCCTCGACGGCCGGGTCCAGGTGCTCACCGACCGCAGGCCCTGGTCGCAACCGCCGCTCGCCCTGCCCTCGGCGCCGTCGGCGTGGCCGGCTCTGGCAGGGATCGGTGGCTGGCAGGTGAGCGTGGCGGACACGGCGCTGACCGTCGCGGACGACCTGGGTGACACCGGGGTCCACTCGCGCACCGCCCAGTGGATGCTGTTGGAAGGGGCCGTGCCGGTGATCTGCGCGCCGACGTCGAGAGAGGGCCTGGAGGCGGCCGCCGTCGCGATCGCCGCCGCCGAGAGCGTCTGTCTGCCGCTTCAGCGGTGCGTGCTGGTGCTGGTCGGCATGGCCGGTGGGATGCCGCGGCGGTGCAGGGCGGTCGCCACCATGCTCGCGCCCCGGGTCGGCGCGGTGGTACGGGTGCCGCACTGCCCCACCTGGCGGGCGCACGCCCTGCGGACCGACCGGCTCAGCCGCCGGTTCGAGGCGGCCGGCACCGGGCTGGCCGACACCCTGATCACCACGGCCGAGAGGTCCTGGGGCCCGCTGCGGGCCCCGGCCGGGACGGCCGCCACTTCGGAGGATCCCTCGCATGACGACCTCTATGTCGTTGCTGGCAGCCCGGCTGACCACCTTGCCGTTCAATGACCCCACCAGCGCCCCGAGCGGGTCGTTCTACGACGTCGGGAAGAACTTCAAGCCCGAGGTGCCGGGCGGAGAGGTCGGCAGCGCGCTGACCACGATCGTCAACTGGACGATGGGCGGCTGCCTGGCTCTCGTGGTCGCGGCGCTGTGCGCGTGCGCCGCCATGGACTCCTTCGGCAGCATCTCGGACAAGCCGGATGTCAGCGCCCGGGGCAAGGCCGGCATGCCGAAGTGCTTCCGCGCCGCCGTGATCATCGGCCTGGCCTGGCCGATCGTCGCCCTCGGCGCGAGCCTGAAGGGCTGACGGGATGGACTCCGTCGAGCTCCGCCGGCGGCGGGCCCTGCGCACGCTGGTGACCGGGGCTGCCTTGGCGGCGGCCGCCGCCGCGGGCGCGGTCGCGGTCCTGATCTGGCAGGCCGAACCCGGGCCGCGGGCCGGCGCCGTCGCCCCCGCCACCGCTTCGGCTGCCGCCGTACCGCCGTCCGCGAGCCCGTCCACGGTGGTGCAGGCTGTGCCGCTGCCCGCGCCCGCCCGGGTCGAGCAGGGCATTCCGGTCGGCTACCCCCACACCCTGGCCGGTGCCGTGTCTGCGGCCGCCCACTACACCGAGGCCCGTGACCTGCTGAGCCCCGACGCGGTGCCCGGACAGATGATGGTGATGGCCCGCCAGAATGACGAGGAGTTCTTCAAACTGACCTCGCTGGCTATCGCGGACGCCCGGGACTGGCGACGCCTGCTCGGCCTCCCCGAGGCCGGAGGCAGCACCGGCTCGGACTTCATCGCCTTCCAGGTCCGCGCCTACCAGACCGAATCTGTGAGCGCCGACGCCGTCGACGTTTGGCTGCTGACCACCCAGACACCCACCGTCGGCGGCATCCAGCACGGCACTGGTGTCTTCGCCGTCGCTGCCCCGGTGGTCTGGGACGGCGACGACTGGAGGCTCACCTCGAAGAAGATGCGCCAGACCCCGCGCGTGGCCCAGCCGGGCACAACGCAGGCCGACGCGGCCGGCTGGAGGCCCGTTGCCTACCAGCACTAACGGCCTGCGGCGCGCCGTGCTGGTCCTGGTGCTCGTCCTGACCGCGCTGGCCGATCCCGCCACCGCGTTCGCCGCCGCACCCCCGCCGGTTCCCGTCCCGGGCGCCGCCGCCGGAACACCCTGCCCCGCACACACCCGGCCCGTCGGGCAGCCCGAGAAGCCGACCGCCACCGGTCTGCTACCGAAGCCACCGGCCGAACAGATGGACGCGCGCGGCGGCTGTGTACCGCTGGACAAGGAGGGTTGTCGGACGCTCGGGCTGCGGGACGACCCGCTCACCACCTGCGTGTACGCCACCTTCAAACACAAGTACTGCGACGCCGATCTCCTGCCCCTGCCCGGGATGGAGGTGTACTGCGAGAACGCCGACAAGGACATGGCCGCCTGGTGCAAGGAGAATCCCGGTGTCGCCCACTGTGAGACCGAAGCCGAGGGAGGCCTCGCCGCCGCCTTGAAGAACCCCGGCGCCGCGATCGCCGACGAGGGCACCAGCCGACTCGCCCACACCTTCGCCAGCGCGGCGAAGTGGGTGCTCGGGGAGATGGCCAAGGCCGTCCTGGAGGGGTCCGTCGTGGATCTGGACGCTGACGGCATCTCCGACACCCTCGCCCTGATGCTCCAGTTGTCCGCGATCATCGCGGTCATCCTGCTGTGCGTGGAGGTCACCCGCACCTGCGTCTCGCAGGAGGGCAAGGGGATCGCCACGGCGGTCACCGGCCTGGTCGAGTGGGCACTGAGCTGCGCGGCTGTGTACACCGTCACCCAGACCCTGATCTGGGCCGCCGACGACGTCTCCACCTGGATGATCCGCTCCTCCGGCCTGACCACCGACCAGTTCGTCACCCGCGTCACCGGCCTGTTCGCGGGCATGGACGCCGTCTCGGAGGTCGGCTGGCTGCTGGTGCTGGGCGTCGTCGGATCGCTGGTCGCCGGGCTGATGTGGCTGGAGTTCGTCTTCCGGCACGACGCCCTCGACCTCCTGGTCGTCAGCTTTCCCGTATCGGCGGCCGGGGCGATCAGCGAGTTCACGCGGCAGTGGGCGCCGACGGCCCGCCGGGCGGTGTACTCGATCGCGATGATCAAGCCGGTCGTCGTGCTCACCCTGCTGATCGGGCAGGGCATGGTCGGCGCGGCCACGACCGTCACCGGCGTCGTCGGCGGCCTGCTCGTCGTCGGCGTCGGCGCCGTCGCCTGGCCCATCGCCGGCCGCTTCATGCCGTGGTCCGGCGGCGGCAACAGCGGCGGGTCGGTCGCGAGCGGCATCATCGGCGCGGTCGGCGGCACCGCGGCCTCGGCGGTCTGGGGCCGCGGCGGCGGGGTTCCCTCCGGGAGCGGCGCGGCACCACCGGGGCCGGCGCTGGCCAGAGCGGTGGAGTCGGACGACGCCGACCGGCGCAGGGCGGACGACGGCCGGCGCTCCTCGGCGGCCCGCGCGGTGATGGCCGGGCTGATGGCCGCCCAGGGCGTGAAGGCAGGCACCGAGCTGGCCTCCGGCGGTCTGGACGCGATGGCCGCGCACGCCGGGCTCAGCTCCGGGCGCGACCTGGGCGGATCCGTCAACCTCCCGCCCAGCCGTTCCGGCGAGAACTCCGCGCCCGCCGGGCCGCCGGGCACCGCAGGGGCGGCAGCCGCTCCCGCGCCCCGTCCGGCCCCCACCGCCCGGTCTTCGTCCGCGCACTCCGGCACGGCCGCTGCCCCGCCCCTTGCGGCTGCCGCCACGCCGCGACCGCCCCTGGCGCGCGCGGCGGCTGCCCCCGCGCCGCCGGCGCCCCCGCAGCCCGGCCCGACGGGCGTCCCGGCGGCCGCCGCCCACCCGACCCCTGCGCCGGTCCCGCCCCGGCCGACCGATCCGCCACCAGGAGGTGAGGGACCGTGACGTCCCCCGAGGAGCCGGCGACGTACGGCGGCTGGCAGCGCGAGCGCAGCCCGTACCTGGGCGAGCTGAGCCTGAGCGGCCTGGTGACGGTCGCCGGCGCGGGCCTGGTCGCGATGCTGCCGGTCTACAGCCACGCGTGGGCGGGCGAGATCGTCGCGGTGCCCGTCGCCCTGCTGCTGCTCACGGCGGTCTACCTGCGGGTGTACGGCCTGACCGCGGCGGAGTGGCTCGTCCTCGCCGTCCGGTTCCAGATTGCTGTCGTCAGGAGGCAGACGATGTTCTTCAGCGGCGCGTTCGCGCCCCGGCGATCCGACGGTGCGCGGCGCACGGACCTGCCCGGCGTGCTGGCCCGCCTGGAACTCCTGAAGGTACCCACCGGGGCCGGCCGTGAGATCGGCGTCGTCCACGACCCGTTGCAGGGCCACTACTCGGCGGTCATGGAGGTGCGCTACCCCGGGATCGCGCTCGCCGACACCGCCCGGGTCAACTCCCGGATCGCCGCCTGGGGCGGCTTCCTCAGGGGGCACTGCGTCGAGGGCGGGCCGATCGTACGGATCTCGGTCACCGACCGGTCCGCTCCCGAGGACGGCACCGCGCTGATGGCGTGGACGACCGGCCACCTCGACCAGGGCGCACCGGCCGCGGCCCACGAACTGGTGACCGGCCTGGCCGCCGAGGCGGCGCCCGCCGCGTCCACCCGCCGCACCTATCTGACCGTCACCCTGGCCGCGTCCCGGGTCCGCCAGGACATCAGGAGCTCCGGCGGCGGCACCCTCGGGGCGACGGCCGTCCTGGTACGCGAGCTGCTCGCGATGCAGGGCGCGATCGCCGCCGCCGACCTCCAGGTCGTCGCCACGCTGACCGTCGGCCAGATCGCCGAGGTGATCCGCACCGCGTACGACCCGGGTGAGGGGCCCGTGCTCGCCGCCCACGCGGCGGACGCCTCCGCACCCGGGTGGACCGGCACACCGGCGGGTGTGGAGGAGACGGCCGCCGGCCCCGCCGCGGCCGAGCAGCACTGGAGCCGCTACCGGCACGACAGCGGCGTGTCGGCGAGCTTCGAGGTCCACGGCTGGCCCGAGGGCCGGGTGTACGCGAGCGTGCTCACCCCGCTGATGAGCCCTTCCGGCGATGCCCGGCGGAGCGTCTCGCTCACCTACGAGTGCCTCGGCGCCCGCACTGCCCGCGCCACGCTGAGCCGCGAACGCACCAGGGCCGACGTCAAGCGCCGCGTCCGCGCGCGGGGCGGGCGGATCGAGTCCCTGGACGAGCGCAAGGCGCTGGTCGACACCCAGGACCAGGACCACGCCCGCACGGCGGGCCACGGCATCGCGCGCTTCACCGGTGTGGTCACCGTGACGGTCGAGGAGCCCGACGAGCTGCCGCTGGCGACCGCCCGCCTGAAGCGCGACGCGTACACCTCCGGCCTGCGCCTGCGCGAGCTGTACGCCGCGCAGGACTCGGGCTTCGCGGCGACGCTGCCGCTCGGGCTGGGCCTGCCGGTGAAGCGGCGGGCGGTGATCTGATGGGCCGCCTGGGCGACTGGTTGCGCCGTGAGGACACCGACCTGCCCTCGATCGGCCTCCAGGACATTCTGGCGAGCGGACCGGCGCCGGTTCCCGCCCAGCGCGGACGGCGGGCGCCGCGGCGCCCGGCCCCGGCGGCACCGGTCCTGGGGTGGCCCGGCCCCCACGCCGGACGGGCCGTGCGGGTGGCGAGCCCCGAGGTCTACCGCTGTGACACCCACAACCTCGCCGGCCTCTACCCCTTCGGGGGCGGCTCGGCCCTGCCCGCGGTCGGCGCCTACATCGGCCACGACGTCCTGACCGGCCGCCAGTTCTCCATGCACCCGGGCGCATGGGTCCAGCACAAGATCGTCTCCAACCCCGCCGTGCTGGTCACCGGCACCATGGGAGCCGGGAAGAGTGCGCTCATCAAGGCCCTGTCCACACGGCTGGCGGCGTTCGGCGTGAAGGTGCTGATCGCCGGTGACGTCAAAGGCGAGTACGGACGGGTGTGCCGCTGGCTGGGCTGCGAGCCGCTGGAGCTCGGCCCGGGCCTGCCCGGCCGCATCAACCCCTTGGACGCCGGCTCGCTCGGCGAAGGCCTGGAGCACGTCACCGACCCGGTGGAGTGGCGCGAGCGCCTCACCGAGATCCACCGGCGCCGTCTGAGCCTGCTGTGCACACTGCTGGAGCTGCAGATGCGCCGACCGCTGACGCCGGAGGAGACGGAGGCGATCTCCGCCGCGATCAAGGAGGTCACCGGCCAACTGGCGGGCAGCACCGTGCCGGCCACCCCGACCCTGCGCGACGTGCACGCGGCCCTGCGCGACCCGAGCGCCGAGATGGCCCGCGAGCTGCGGATCCGGGGCGAGGACATCCAGGCCACCCGGGAGTCGACCAGGGCCGCCCGGGCCGCGCTGGCCACGTGCTTGGACGGGCACGTCGGCGACCTGTTCAGCACGGCGGACACCTCCACCCGCCGCATCGACTGGTCGGCGCCGATGGTCAGCGTGGACATCTCCCGCACCCGCGCCTACGGCGACGAGACCGTCGCCATGATCATGATGTGCATCTCCAGCTGGACCCAGGCCGCGATCGACCAGCCCGGCGGGCCCCAGCGCCTGGTCGTGCGCGACGAGCTGTGGCGGGCGCTCCAGGTCGGCGGCGCCACGGTGATCCGCAAGCTCGACTCCGACCTGCGCCTGCACCGGGCCGACGGGGTCTTCGACCTCGCCGCCACCCACCGGCTGTCGGACTTCGAGGCGGTCGGCCCGGCCGGCTCCGAGGCCGTGATGATCGCCCGGCACATGGTCTCGTCGTTCGACACCAAGATCACGATGGCTCAGGACGTCCGCTCCCTGGGCGCGATCCGGGACGCGGTCGGCCTCACCGAGCCGCAGGTGGAGCTCGTCTCCGGCTGGGGCCGCGCGCACGCCGGCCGGGGCCTGTGGATGCCCGGCCGCTCCGGCGCCTTCCCGGTCCAGCTCCACCTCACCGAGACCGAAAAGGATCTCTACCACACGGACGAGCGGATGGCCCTGTGACGGTCGACCGGCGCTCCGAACCGACCTGGGCCCCGACTGTGCTCGGCGCCGCGGTGCTGTGGCTGCCGGCGTCCGGGCTGATCGCCGCCCGGGTCTGCGCCCTGCTCACCGCGAGCCCCTGCCACCTGGTCGGCGGCGCCGGCCTCGCCGCCGTCACCTGGCCGCTGCGCGGCCCGGCCGCGGCCTTCGCCCCGGCACCGCCGGACTGGCTGTGGTGGCCGCTGCTGGTGCTGCTCTGGGTCGGCCCGGTCGCGGGCGGGACGTGGCTGTGGGTACGCCGCCTCGCCGACCCCGGCGCGGACGGCGCCCGCTGGGGCGGCCGGGCGACCGAACGTCGGCTCCGGGTGCCCGAGGAGCCCGACCGGCGTCGCAACCGCATGGCCTTCGGTCGCAGCAAGGCCCGCCGAGGCTGGATCCTCGCCGCCAAGGAGAACATCTCCGCGACCGTGTTCGGCCTGCCCGGCAGCAGCAAGACCACCGGGCTGGTGCTGCCGATCGCCGCCGAGTGGTACGGCCCCTGCGTGATGACCACCGTCAAGGGGGCCGACCTCGACGTGGTGTACGCACGGCGGGCGGCCCTGGGCCCGGTGTACGTCGTCGCCCCGGCCGGCCTGCCCGACCGCCCGACCGCCCGCTGGTCCCCGGTCGACTACTGCGCCGACGCCAAGGCCGCCGATCGGATGGCCACCTGGCTGGCCGACGCCGCCTCCACCGCCGGTGACCCGCGCTCCGGCCCCTGGGTCGACCAGGCCAAGGCCGTCGTCAAGGGCGTGCTGCTGGCCGCCAACCTCGCCGGCGGGGACATCACCACGTTCAGGCGCTGGCTCGCGCTCGCCGAAGACGCCGTGGACGAGGTCCGCGAGGTCCTGGTCGACGGCGGCCACCCCGACGTCGCGGACGACTACGCCGCCGCGTTCGCCCTGCACCCCGACGGCGTCGGCTCCATCAAGTTCACCCTGGGCGTGATCACCAAGGTCTATGCAGACGAGGAGGTCCGCGCCACCGCCGCGGCCAGCGACTTCACGGCCGAGGAGATCCTCGACCGGTGCGGCACCGTCTGCCTGATCGCCAGCGAGGCAGACGGCGAACGCTTCGCGCCGCTGCTGACCGCGATCACCGCAAGCATCGTGCACGCCGCCCAGGCCCGCTACCAGCGCACCGGCCGCCCCCTCGACCCCGCGCTCGGCCTCGTCATCGACGAGGCCGGCAACTGCTTCCGCTACAAGGCCCTGCCGAGGCTGCTGACCGTCGGGCGCGGCATCGGCATCGTCGCCCTGACCGTGTGGCACGACCTCAGCCAGCTGATCGGCGTACTCGGCCGGGAAGCCGCCAACACCGTCATGAACGCGAGCGGCCTGCGCATGCTGCTGCCCGGCAACGCCGACCCCGAGACGCTGCGGGCCTTCACCAACCTGCTCGGCCGGGCCCTGGTGACGCGGAGGTCGACCAGCAGGGGAGGCGGCGGTACGTCCACCTCCGAGCAGCTGGTCGAGACCGACCTCGCGCCCACCCACGTCCTGCGGGAGCTGCCCGACTTCACCGCGATCGCCGTCTACGGCAACCAGCGCCCCGTGCGGGTGAGGCTCCGCCGCACCTACGCCGACCCGGACCTGGTCAGTCTTCTGGCCGGGAAGCCCGCGCCGGCGGCTGCGGCGGGCGCCACGCCGCCGGTGGTCCCGCCGCGGCCACAGCAGCCGCCCACGACACCCCGGTCCCGCGGACCGAGTCCTGAGGAGAACAATCCGTGACTGAGACCTACACCGAGCCCACCGACGGCCTGGACCCGGCCGATCCGTGGACGGACGTCCCCGAGCCCGACCCCGCGCCCGTACCGCGGATCGTCCTGCGCGACATGGAGCCGCAGGAGCGGCGCTCCCGGCTGGAGGAGCTCGGGCACTGGCTGCGCTGGCTCGTGGAAGTCAACCCGGAAGCCCGCGCCTCGGTGCCCGCCTGCTGGCACCGGCACGAGGACGTCATCGAGGTCCTCCTGGCGCTGCAGATCGGATGGGTCCGGTCCTACACCCGCCCCAGCGCGGGCCGCGACACCGCCGAGGCGGACTGGCTGATCACGGCGAACAACCTCCTCCCGACCACCCGCCGTGCGAAGTGCGCCAACGGGCATGCCGACCCGGCCGCCCGGCCCTGGGGCGGGCCGGACGGGGAGACCCTGCGCCGATGGCTGGAGGAGCCGGGCGGCCTCGGCACCCGCGAGCGCGAGCACCCCAGCCCGGCCCTGGCCGCCGATCTGAGCACCGATGAGCAGCCGCTGTAGTACGCCGGTCCGATGACAACCCGCCCACCCGCCGCCTAGGTATGAAACTGCCGGACGTTGGTGACACATGGATCTCCGACTACGACGGACTCCTGCCGTGCCCCCTTCGCAGAAACAGCAACAGGACCCCCAGGCCCAGCGACGCCTGGCGGTCCTGCGACACGCCGAGGAAGCCACCGGGAACGTCTCGCTGACCTGACGGGTTCCCGTTCGCGTCGACATGGGAGGGTGCAGGCCGCGGCGACGGGAACTTCTCGGTCCAGTACGTAGACGGCACTCAGAACGGAAATGCTGGAACCGACCTGGCCCATCTGGCGCGGGAGTCAGCGAGTTCTCCACAACGATAAGTTTTCGGTAGAAATCCTTCCGTAGCCGCAAAGGATCACTCGGCGGCGAGAAGGTGTCTGGTCATCCCGCCGCTGGCTCGAATGCGAAGCGGAACTGCTCCACCCCGTGGAGCAGTTCCGTTTTTTCTTGATCACCCAACTCCAGCGAATTCCCCCAAAAGACATTTAGCATAAAGTTGCGCGAGGCCCCCTCAAAGTCCAAGGTCAGACCAGTGGGTCCAGAGAATAGAGTCCATGCTTCCGTGCGCCCCGTAAGGGACTTGTATGGAGTCCTCGCGATAAGCCTCAACCCTTCCGGGCTCACTGGCCTTTCAGTAATCTCAAGGGTCACAGCTGCATAGTGATCATGAATCGCGCTTCGAACCTTAATCGCCCCGTCGGTCAATGTGACACCCGGAGTTTCGTTGCACAAAGGTAGGTCCATCCAGCTGCCGTCCTCGGCGAACTCATCCTGCTCCCACAGTCCGAACTGTGAACGCTCAACTGAAACCAGGCCTGTTGCCTCGGCGTAAAAAGCCTCCATATCCCCGATACTTCCACACGGCTACCACTCAGGGGCCTGCTTCGGACAGCCTCCAGGAACAAGCGCGGATGCGCACACGGTCTCCGGCCTCGCCAACCCTTAAGGCGTGCTGACCGCGGCCCTGCGGGACGACCGGCACGAGCCCGCCCCGGACGACGCGGCGCAGGCCGGGCTCTCGCCCGGACCGGGGGAGGCACTGCTACGGCCGGTAGGAGGGCGGGCCGCCGTCAAGGGGCAGGCGTTCGCGCCAACGGTGCACCGTCTGCGGCCCGCCCAGCCCGGCCTGCCGGCGCATGACGGTCTTCCGTTTCTCGGCCCGGCGCCGCCGGACGGCGGGCAGGCGTTCGGCCGCCTCGCGTGCGCGCTCGTCGACCGGCATCGCCGTACGCGCCCGCTGTTCGTCACGCAGGGCATCGATCCGCAGGCGAAGGCGGCCCGCCCGGTCGCGGTAGGCGCGAGCGGCGCGGTGGTGATGCCGGGCATCCTGGTCCGCGATCCGGCGCAGGTGGTCGCGGTAGGCGTCGGCGCAGCCGCCGATGCGTGCCCACAGTTCCAGTGCGGCGTCGACGCCGGCGGGGTCGCCGATGTCGGCGAGCGCCTGGGCGCGGACTCTCCGGTGATGGTTCTCGGCCTGGAGCAGGGCCTCGAACTGCGCCTGCCGGGTGCGCCGCAGCTCGACGAGGGCTTCGCCCTCCCCGCCGGGGAACGCGGGACGGCCGGACGGGTCGGCGGCGGCGAGTTCGTCGGCCAGGCGGGCCCGGCGCCGGGTCAGGTCGGCGAGTGCGGCGTCCGCCGCGAGCAGTCGGCCCTGGCCGGTGACGCGGTCGACGAGCGCCTGGACCTGTCGGTCGATGCGGCCGCCGGCGAGCATCCGGGCCTCGGCGCGGGCGGCACGGTCCTCGGCGTCGGCCGCGGCCTCCTCCTGGCGCGCGGCGCGGTCGAGGGCGGTCCGCAGGGCCGCGTCGAGTTCGGCGTCCGACCAGCCGCCGAACGGGCGTTCCCGCCAGGCGGGAACGGCGGTCGGGACGGGGCGCCGCCGGTCGGGACGCTCGGTCGGCTGCCCGACAGCAAGCCGTTCGGCGGCCCGGCCACGCTCGGCGTCGGCCCTGGCCCGCAGGCCGTTGGGGGCGGTGCGGGCCAGTCGCCGTTCGGCGGCGGCGAGCGCCTCGGCGGCCCGGACGGCCAGGGCGGCGTGCGCGTCCGCCCGGGTCCGCAGGGCGCACGCGCGGGCGCGCTGGTCGTCGGTGGCGGCCGTCCGGCGGGCGGCGTCGGCGCGGACCCGGTCGTCGTCGGCCTGCTGCCGGGCGCGGGCGGCCAGGCGCCGGGTTGCGTAGACGGCGGCCAGCGCTTCGGCGGCCTCGGCCGCTTCGACGCGGGCGGCCCGTGCCCGTGCGGTGGCCTGCCGTCGCTGCTCCTCGTCGGTGACGGGCGGGGCCGGACGGTCGCGCCAGGCGGTGATCGCCTGCTGGGCGAGGTCGTGGTCGGCGGCCTGGATCGGCTCATCGGGGCGCTCCCCGAGGGCCTGCGTCTCGTGTCCGTGGTCCCAGAGGTCGCGGTAGGCGGCGACGGCCGCCGCCGCCCGGTCCCAGAGCGCGCGGTGGGGGTGGGCGGCGGCGGGTGCGGGGCCGAGCACATCGAGCCAGGTGGGGCCGGTGGCGGCGAGTTCGGCGGCGTGCCGTTGCTCGTCGGGAAGGAGTTGGGCGGCACGCCACAGGCCACGCTGCTCGGTGCGCCAGGCGGCAGGGGCGTCACCGGTGGCCCGGGTGGCGTGGAAGCCGGCGAGGTCTCGCCAGGCGGCGACCGCCGCGATCCGGTCGGCCCACGGTCGGGCCCGGTCGGCGTCGGCGGGTTCGGGCCCGTGGGCGGCCGCCCAGCCGGTGCCGGTGTGGGCGTTCGCGCGGGCGCGGGCGGCCAGTCGAGCCGCCCGGACGGTGGCGTGCGCGGCGAGGTCGTGGGCGAGGGTGACGCGCGGGTCGGTGGGGTCGGCGTCGGGCAGCACCAGGCCCATCGCCTCCAGGAGTGCGGCGCCGGGCCGGGCGCAGGGCGGTGCCCAGTAGGTCGGGGCGGTCGCGGGCCGAGGGGCGCCGTCGGGCAGGCGCAAGCGCTCGCCGTGGTGTTCGGCCAGGACGTCGAGGCGGGCGACCACGATGGCGGCCAGGTCGCGCAGCGGCCGGCCGGTGCGGTGGTCGGTCTCGTTGCCCCGCCCGTCCGCCCAGGCGGCGCGCAGGAGCCGGTCGGTGTCGTAGCCGTCGTCGGCCAGACGCGCGCACCGGGCGCGCAGGGCGGGCCAGGCCTCGGCGGCGGCCAGGCGGGAGGCGGCGTGGCCGCCGAGCAGTGCGGCGATCGCCCGCTGCGCGGCCTCGGCGTTGAGTTCGTCGAGGACGTGGACGAGGCGGCTGGTGGTGGTCGCGAGGCACTGGGCCTGCTCCTCCTGACGGCGGGCGGTGGCGCCCGCGGAGAGCCGGGTGCCGTCGCGCTCGACGATCGCGTGCCAGATCTCGCGGGCGGTGCGCGGGTGCCCGGGTTCGCCGCTGTCCTCGTCGGGGGGTGTCTGGGTGACGAGGTAGGCGTGGTTGCCGTAGCGGCCCCGGGTGAGGGCCGGGTAGACGCCGTTGCGGTTCCAGCCGGTGTCGAGCAGGGCGCGGCCGACGTCGACGGTGACGCCCTGGCAGCGCGCGGAGGTGATCGCGTAGCCGAGGTCGACGGCGTCGGCGACGTAGGCCGGGGGCAGGGTGACGGTGCGCCGGGTCCGCTGGTGGCGCACGGTCAGGGAGCCGTCGGCGCCGACGGCCCCGACGGTCCAGACGTCTCCGTTGCGGACCCACTGGCGCCGGTCGGCGGTGGCGAGACGGCGGTCGTTCACCCGGGTGACCACGAGGTCGCCGACGCCGGCGCGCCCGCGGGCGCCGAGGTCGGCCGTGCGCCGGTCGTCCACCAGGCCACGGGCGATGCGGTCCTCGCGGGCGAGGCGGGACAGTTCGGCGACGGCGGCGTCGGTGGCGGCGATCATGACGGAGCTCAGGCCGTCGTCGACGTCGCGCCGCCAGTCCTCGAAGAGCCGACGCATGACGGCGGCGGCCGGGCCGCAGTGGACGCGCCCGCGCAGCTCGTACGCGTCGAAGGCGGCGCCGGCGTCGCCGACGGACAGCCGGTGGGCCGCGTCGACCTCCCACCGGCGCACCGTGCCGCCCGGGTCGCGGAAACGGCGGACCTCGGTGAGGCGGACGACGGCGTCGGGGACGCTCTCCTCGATGTCGGCGAGCGCGCCGCCCGCTCCGGGCGAGCCGAGCTGGCGCGGGTCGCCGATCGGCAGCAGCCGCCCGCCGGCCTGCCGGACCTGGCCGAGCAGCGCGGCGAGATCGGGGGTGGAGGCCTGGCCGGACTCGTCGACGATGACGATCGTGCCGGGCTGGAGCGTCCAGTGGCGCAGCCCCCGACCGTAGCGCTCGGACATGGTCCGCCACCTGGCGATGTTCTCCGCCCGGATGCCCGCCTCGGCCGCGAGCAGGCCGGCCTGGACCTGGCCGCCGGCCAGGCCGAGGACGGGGATCCGATGGGCGTGCGCGACCTCCCTCACCAGGCGCATGATCGTGGTCTTGCCGGTGCCGGCGGGGCCGACCACCCACGTGGCCCGGGTGTCCGCACCGAAGATCCGGCGGACCGCCTCGCGCTGCTCGTCGGAGGGCGCGAAGCCCCGCTCGGTCTCGCCGGCCGCGAGGACCCGGTCGATCTGCTCGGCCGTCAGGCGGCGCACCGGCGCGGGGGTCGTGGACGCCTCGACGAGGGCCCGCTCTGCGGCCCGGATGCCGTGGGAGGTCCACACCCGGGAGCCGACCTCGGCGAACAGCGACGGACGGTCGTCGCAGCGGGCGTACCGGGCGGGCAGGGGCACCGCGTCGGGCGGGGTCAGCAGCTCGCACCGGACGGGGCTGAGGACGCCGTCGACGACGCGGGCGAGGACCCGGTGGTAGTCGTCGTCGAGGTGGGCGCCGACCGCGGTGAGCCGGCGGCACGCCTCGGCCTCGACGTTGGCCCGGGTCCAGGTGGCGCGATGGCCCTCCAGCTCGGCGAGCACCGCGTCGATCGCCTTCGGGACGACCATCGGGTCGGGGTCCGGCGCGGGGTGGGTGGCGCCGGTGCGGGCGGCGGTCCGCAGCAGCCTGTCGGGGCGTCTGATGCCGTAGGCCTTGGCCCGGCGGCGCCACTGCCGGCGCTCGCCGTCCACGGTGGTCGCGGTCTTCGCCGGACGGGACTGGAGGGTGGCGGCCTGGGCCAGCTTGTACTGCTCGGCGCGCTCGGGCGCGCGGCCCTCCCGGACCGTGAACTCGGCGATCATCCGGGCCAGGGCCCGCTCGGTGGCCTCGCGTCGCCGGGAGAACCCGCGCACCGCGCTCAGAGGCACCCCGAGGAACTCGCGCACCGGCCGTTTCGCGGGCCGGATGCTGTCCTGGCGCGCCCCGGCGCGGATGCCGAACTCGGCGTGCATCCCGCGTTCCAGCTCGGCGGTGTAGGCCTCCGACAGGGCGACCGCGATCCGGTGCAGATGGCGCGCGTCCAGGGCCAGCCAGCGGCCGTCCGCCGCCCGCACCTTGCTGCTGATCGCGAGGTGCCGGTGATAGGCCGGATCGGCCGCCCGGCTGCTTCGGTGGACGAACACGCAGGCGATGAAGCCCCTGGCACGGACCTGCACCTGGGAGGCGGGCGTCGGGCCGGTCCGGGTGATGCAGGCCTCACCCTCAAGGCGTTCGAAGATCCGCCGGAAGGCGCGCTCCTCGACGGCCTCCAGCCGGGCCCGCTCGGTGTCGTCGGCGCACCCCCACAGCACGCTGAAGCTCTTCACCGGGGAGAACACCATCTCCCACCCGCACCGGGCGGTCCGGTTGCCCTCCTTCTCGGCCTTCGCCCTCAGCAGGAGCAGCCGCTCCTCGGTGGCCTGCGGCTCCGCGGCGGCGTACCGCTCGTACAGCTCGTCGGCGCTCGGGTAACGGCTCCAGCGCCGACCGAGCGGGCTGCCGTCGACCGGATTGAGGGCGTCCTTGAACAGGGCGTCGGCGGCCTCCTGGGTGACCCGCCGGCCGGCGATGCCGAGCTCGGCCGCCTGCGCCCCCAGCCACACACCCGGGGTGTCACCGCCGCCCTCCCAGTGGGCCGTCAGCAAGCGCGAACCGGTCCTCACGTCGTCGCCGGCGACGGTGGAGAGCAGGTAGTCGATGCCGCTGCCCGCACTGATCGGGTGGAGGGTGATCACCGGCCGGCCCCGGGCCCGCCGTGACTCGTCGGGGCACCGACGGTGTACCGGCCCGTCCGGCGGCCGACGGAACAGGGCATCCGGCGCACTCCTTCGGGATCAACGGCGGATAGCAAGAGGTGTGCTGTTCCTGATCACGCTAGCTGTCCGTTCCGCTCCTGCCTCGCCTTCCCGTCCGTGTCCGCTGCTCCTCCTTGCTCGCTTCCGTCCCCTCCTGGTCCTCTCCTCGTCGCCTTCCGATCCGCTCGTCATCGAGCATTTCCGGATCGCGTATTCGTTCCACCGGGTTACAGCGCGGGACGGCCCACCCGCAGGTGCTGTACTCGGGCGCGGTGGGGCGCGAGGATCGCGCCATGACCTCACGCAGGAACGAGCAGACGATGGACCGGCGCGCGGCCCTGAAGCGGCGCCAGGAGCAGGAGCGCGAAGACCTCCGGCAGCGGCAGACCCGCCAGACCTCCGCCCTCACCGCGATCGACAGGGCCAGGGAGCGGGTCGAGATGGCCCAGGGAGAGCTCGCGAGGGAACTGGAGAAGGCCGTACCTCTCTTCGACGGCGACATCGAGGAACTCGCCGAGACTGCCGGGATCCCCAGGCGCGACGTGCAGGCCGCGCTGAAGGGGCGGAAGGAGATCTCCGCACGCATGGCGAGGCTCACCTTCCCCTCCCCCTCAGCGGCACCGGCGAGCGGCGAAGAGCAGGACGCGGAACGCGACCCGGCCGGCGCCTGTTGACCGACGCGCCAGGGCCGCACCGACGCCGACCCGGTCCGGCTGTGGCCATGCGGCCGACGTCCATGCGGCGGTGTGTCCACGCGACCGGACAAGCGGGCGCCACCGCAGGCGCCACTGCAGGGCGACCGCGGCCACCCCCGGCGCCGCCGAGACGGAGCAACCCCCGGCACCCCGCATACAGTTTCCTGGTGACCCGCCCCGACCCGTACGACGTCCTCACCCAGTGGCTCGCCGCCGGCCGCGGCAAGCACGGCCGCGCCCTGCAGGGCACCACCCCCACCCGCTACGAGGCCGACCTGCGGGAGTGGCTGTACTTCACCCAGGAGACCACCGGCATCGGTGCCTGGAACGCCGACGAATCGACGGCCACCACTTGGGCCTACGCCCCCGCCCTGCGCCGCCCCAACCCCGACCGGCCCTCACGCCGCCCACTCGCACCGCACGTCTCCCTGCACAACCCCGCCCGCCGCCTGGCCGCCCTCGCGGCGTTCTACGCCTACGCCGCCGACGCCGGCCACATCCCCGAGCCCCCGTTCAACGCCGCAGCGCTGCGCCCCTCCCCCACCGCGCTGCCCCGCACCACCCCGCTCACCCTGGAACAGGCCGCCGCGATGCAGTACGCCGCCGACGACGTCCTGCCCGGCCGCCACCGCCGCGGCCCCTACGACACCGCCCCGCACCGCGACCGCCTCCTCGTCCACCTCCTCCTCGACGGCCTGCGTCCCCGCCAGGCCGTCGGCATCGACCTGGAGGACCTGCACGAGGAGAACCCGCACCGCCGGATCCGCACCCTCACCTGCCCCGCCCCAAGGGCGACGGCAGCATCACCCACCAGCCCTCCCGCGAGGTCTGGCAGGCCATCTCCGACTACCTGCCGCACCGCGTCGACGGCCACGACCCGGGCACCGGCCGCCGCCCCCTGCTGACCAGCCGCAACGGCAGGCGACTGGACTCCAACACCATGCCCGGACGCATCGTCAAAGCCATCGCCGCGCGGGTGCCGGAACTCGTCTTCGAACCCAACACCGTCACCCCCGACCGCCTCGCCATGGCCCCCGCCGTCCTCCTCGACCACCCCCTGCCCCCACCCGCCCCCGACGGCTGGGCCCCACCCGGCGCCCAGCCCCTCGAACGCCTGCGCCTCGACCTGCGCCACACCCTCGACGCCGCCCCGCTCTGCCCGCCCCTCGAAGGCGGCTGCCCCGCCGGCTGCGAACGCTGCGCGGTCCACAAGCGGCTGTGGGCCCGCTGGGAGGAGCGCTGGAGCGCCGCCGACCCCGCGTACCTGTCCTGGCCGCTTCCGCCCTACGACCACCGCCAACGCCCCGCCGAACGCCTCCTCGCCTACCACCAGGGCCGCTGCGCCGTCTGCGGCTCCACCCCCGAAGCCGGCCGCCCCGCCCACGCGGAGGACCACGACCCCCCCCACCGGCCTCACCCGCGGCCTCCTCTGCCACCGCTGCCGGCCGCAGGCGGAGCAGGGCGCGACCCCGTTCTGGGTCCGCTACCACGAGCGGCCGCCCGCCGCCGCCCTCGGCCTGGAACTGCGCTACCCGGCGCTCGCGCCGAACCGCCCGTGACGCCCCGGCCCGGACGGCCGTGGCGGAAGCACCACGCATGTGTGTTCCGCTTCCGCTGTCGATCGCTGACTGGACGTCGCGCCAAGGAGCGTCGACAGGGCACACGGGCCGCGTCCGTGACGGCGATCCCCGCGGGCGCGGGGCCGATGGAACAGGCGCCGCCGGCTGAGCCCGGCTGTCGGGATGTCTCCCGCCGTTCCCTGGTCCCGCTCGCCGCGGTCCAGGCGTGCCCGCCGCAGATCCCGCTCGCCGGCGCCGTGGGCCGGGCGGGCCGGCCGTGCCTGCCCGGGCGCCGGAGACGCGCCGGGCTGACAGCTGCAGGCGGCCACGCGGACCGCGGCCGGCTGCGCCCCGCCTGCTCTGGCGTGTGCCGTTCGCCGCCGGACCGCCACCGAACCTGCCCACCCGGCACCGCTGTCGGGCCGGCACCGCTGTCGGGCTGCTGTCGTGGGGCGAGCAGGGCGTCGGCCTCGGGCTGCTGGGCGATGCACACTGCGCTCTCCACCGGCACCGGCCTCCTCACGAAGAGATTGGGATGGTCGGATGGTCCGCCAAGTGTGGCCATATGGGCCCCGCGGTGGCGGTGACACGCCCCGGCGCCGGCCGGCAGGCACCCGAGCGGCCCCGAACCCGGGGACCGCCCGGCGCGAGGCGGTGTCGGCGGGGTGACGGATCGGGGGGTCGCTCGTTGGGCCGGGTGCCTGCCGGTCGCAGCAGGACGGCGGTGCCCGGACTACAACCCCCGGCCCGGGCACCGCCGCACCCGGCCGGCCCGGTCACTCCGCCGACCGCTCGAGGGCGACCCCGGAAACTCTGGAACTCCGACTCCGTCACCCGGCCTTCCCGACCCAACGAGGACGCACCGCGGCGATTCGCCACGTTGTCCTCCAGGCCCCGGCTCCGGGGGTGGCCCGGATGCTCGGTTACCACAACGACACCACCGCCCAGCTCGCCGCCGAGGCCGGAGGAACCTGGCGTCATTACGCCCCTGGCGACCACTCACGATCACTATGAGCACTCAACAGCGGAGGCATACGTGACTCGCACTTTCGTGAGGTCACCATTTCGATCCCCTTCAGGCGATGCTTGACCTTGCCGCTGGAGGCAGCGGTTGCACGATGACCGGCATGAACAGCACCGCACCGCAGAGCAGCAGGATCGTCGCCGTCACCGGAGCCGGCACCGGGATCGGCCGGGCCACCGCCCGCGCCTTCGCCGCTGAGGGCGCCCACGTGGTCGCGATCGGGCGGCGGGCCGAGCCCCTCAAGGAGACCGCGGCCAGGCACGACCGAATCACGCCGCTGGCCGCCGACATCACCGCCGATGGCGAGCCGGATCGGATCATCCGGGCCGTGCTGGAGACACACGGCCGGCTGGACGTGCTGGTCAACAACGCAGGCATCGTGCGCAGCGGCGCCCTCGGCACGCTGACGCCAGAGATGATCACAGCTCAGCTTGCCACCAACCTCGTCGCGCCCATCCTGCTGGCCCAGGTCGCGCTACCACTCCTGGAGAAGTCGGGCGGGGTGATCGTCAATGTCAGTACGTCGGTGGGGCAGCGGGCCTGGCCCGGCAGCTCGGTCTATGCGGCTACCAAGACCGCTCTGGAGCTGCTGACCCGCAGCTGGGCGGTCGAGCTGGCAGCCCGCGGGATCCGGGTGGTGGCGGTCGCCCCCGGCGCGATCGACACCCCCATCGGCGAGCACCAGGGCCTGACACCGGAGGGAATGGCAGCGGTGCGGGAGTGGCAGCTGGCGCACACCCCGCTGGCCCGGATCGGCCGCCCCGAGGAGGTGGCCTGGGCAGTCACCCAGCTTGCCGCACCGGCCGCTTCGTTCGTCACCGGAGTGGTACTCCCGGTCGACGGCGGAGCGGTCGTTGCGTGATAGGAGTGGTGCGGGAGGTGGGATGAGTGCGGATCGGTGAGCTGGCCGGGGCGACCGGGATAACCGCCCGTGCGCTGCGGCACTACGAGCAGGCCAGACTGATCTCCTCGCAGCGGGCCCCCAACGGCTACCGCATCTATGACGAGCGGGCGGTGGTGCGCGTCCGCAATATCCGCTACCTGCTGGCCGCCGGGCTCACTCTGGACGACGTGCAGGTGTTCCTGCCGTGCCTGGACGGCGATGTGGCCGCTGCACCGCCCTCGGACAAGGGCCTGCGGGTCGCGCTGGAACGGCTGGCAGTCCTCAACGAACGGATCGCTGCCCAGACCGAGGCCCGCGACCGGCTGGAAGCCGCGTTGCGACAGGCGACCGGTGGCCGGATCCGCCCAGTGGCCTGAACGCCCGCCTCGTCACAGAAGCCGGAGGAACCTGTCGCTACGCTCCCCATGACCACTGGGCTTGATTCGCTTTCACGGACACCCCTGACCAGGGGCTTCGGCCCCGTGAGGGGGCCGGGTACATCGCGGCGGACGCCGCCCTGCCCGCGCTCTCGGTGTTCATCGCCGCCGGCCGCATCTGAGGCACCTCCGGGGTGCGGGAATCCCGCGCGGCCCGGGGCGGTTGCAGCCCACGGCCCCGGGCAGCGGCGGCCGACGCCAACAGGAGGGGTACGCACGTGCGCATCGGCGACATCGAGGTCCTGGCGGTCACGGACGGAGTCGGCACCGAGACGGCCGCCGACATCCTCACCCGCCCCGGCACCGACGACCCGTGGGCCTGCCACGACCACCACCGCCGGCCCGACGGCACCCTGGACCTGCCGCTCGGCGGCTTCCTGGTACGCAGCGGGGAACGCACCGTCCTGGTCGACGCCGGGGTCGGGCCCTTCGACGACGGCAAGTACCGCGGCGGGCAGTTCCTCGACTCGCTCGCCGCCCACGGCGTCACCCCCGCCGACGTGACCGACGTGCTCTTCACCCACCTGCACTTCGACCACATCGGCTGGGCCGCCGTCCAGGGCCGGCCCGTCTTCCCCCGGGCCACCTACCGCGCCCACCGCGCCGACTGGGAGTACTTCGTCACCGGGCAGGCCGCCCGGCCCGATACCGTGGACAAACTCACCCCCATCGAGGACCGACTCGAGCTGTTCGACGCCGACTTCACCCCCGCCCCCGGCCTCGACGCCCTCCACCTGCCCGGCCACACCCCCGGCACCACCGTGTACGTGCTCTCCGGCGGCGGCCGGCGCGCCCTGTTGCTGGGCGACGTGGTCCACTCCGTGGTCCAGTTCGCCGAACGCGACTGGCAGGTCATCTGGGACGTCGACCCGGCGGCCGCCTCCGCCGTGCGCAACCGCATCGCCGACGAGGTCGCCGACACCGACGACCTGCTGGTCGCCGCCCACTTCCCCGGCATGCGCTTCGGCCGCATCCTCGCCGCCGACGGCCACCGGCGCTTCGTCACCGCCTGATCGGTGCCGGTGAGCCCGTCGCACGGACCGCCGTTCGATCCGTGCGTGATCCTGCTCGGAGACGTGCTGTGGCCCGACATCGCGATGGTGTCGGGCCATAGCACATAGCCGCTACGAGCGGCGGGTGCCGGGTCGCCTTCGATTCACGGACCGGCCCCTCGGGGCGTGCGTCCTGCGGGCCCGTGCCGCGATGCGGACCTCGGCACCCGGCGGGTTGGTGGTGTGGCGGGCGGCCAGGCGATGCAGCTCGCCGCCCCGTCCGCCGGGCCGAACCTTCGAAACAACATCGCACACGACCTGTTGGAGGTGGTCCCCTCCCGCCACCAAGCGGCGCTGGTGTTGCTGGCCGCTTTGGTTCTTCTCCGGGTGGCGTCCGCAGAGTTGGCGATCGGGGCCTGAGCACTCTCTGGCCGGGTTGCCGTTGACGCCGGTTGCTGATGGCGAGTTGGCGGATCTTTAGCTGGGACCGGTCCTGGCGAGCGCCGGGACCGGTCCCCGCCGTGCTCGACGGGCGCCGGATGCGGCAGCCGCGCGGGCTCGGCTCCGGTGGCTTGGGAGGTAGGGGGCGTTGCTTCAGGGGACATCTCCGTGCCGGCAGCAGAGGAGACGACAACCCTGGCCACCGCCACCGCGATGGGCACGGCCGTGGCGAACTGGGCCAAGGAGTCCAACGGGCGCATCGAGGCGCGCGCGTTCGACCTCGCCGAACCCCTGGACGCCGAGTCCGTCCCGGCCGTGCTCCTCGCGCTGGGGCTGGAGTGTCTGCACGGGGCGGGGAAAAAACCCCTCTGTCAGTTGCTGTCCGTCCGCCGGCCCAGGCATGGCGAGTGCTCTTCGCCGCGGCGTCAACGGGAGGGGCGTACAACTCGGGCTCCTACGGTGCCTACGGCCGTCTGGCGGCCTGGCAGTCCCTAGCCGCGCTGGCCGGAAGCCCAGAAGGAACCAGCGCTTCTGAGGTCGAGGCGCACGTGCTGGACTGCGTCTGGCACGGCTTCGGCGCCGACACCAAATGGTTCGAGCAGGTGGCCTGGGACATTGGTCTGGCCGCGCTCTCCCCAGGTCGACGGCGCCTGGCCGTGCTCGCTGCGACCGACACCGACTGAGTCGGCAACTGGTCGTGCGTCGAGGAGGCGGGCGGCCGCGTCCACGCCCGGGTGACCACCCAGGCCCCGCGGATCGCGGACCTGGTCGCCGCCGAGAAGGCGGGCGAGCCGGTCACGGTGTACGCCACTTAAGCGTCGCTGGAGCGGATCGTCCAGGCCCACCCGACTTCGGGCTTCCGCCCTGGGACCTGGTGGTCATCGACGAGGCGCACCGCACCGCCGGCGCCGAGGGCAAGGCCTGGGCGGCCGTCCACGACGACACCCGGGTCGGCGGGCCGGCAGGTCCAGATGGGCGGGAATCGCGGTCACCCACGCACTATGTCGCGCCGCCCCCGCCGACGCCTCCCGTTCCGATGAACATCAACCCAGCCGATCACGAACCGCTCGCCGGTTGGGCAAGTAACGCGAAAACCCGGTCAGATGTGCACAGTCACAGCCGACTTGCCCGTCGGCCCGGGAGGGTGCGGTCGCCCGGTACACCGCCACGGCCAGCTCGCACCGCGGGGTCCTTCGCGGACCCGGACGGGTACCTGGGAGGCGGCGGCGCCGGTCGCCGCAGGCCCGTCCGCCGGGGCCTGACCGGGGCGGCCCATGGCCTTGTCGAGTCCGTGCCGTTCGTGGGAAAAATGCCGCGCGTGCCGCTCGGGCGAATGATCATAATGACCGTACCCGTCCCGGCCTGTTCCGCCAGGCCGTTGTCCGGCGGGAAACGGGAGATCAGGAGACATCCCCTTGACGCGGTTCGTCGTCCGTGTGGCGCCGGTGATGCTGGCGATGACCGGCCTGTTGGCGGGTTGTTCGTCCGCACCGACCCCGGGGTCCCCGCCTCCGGCCGGTCCTGACCATGGTGCCGCTGCGTCTCCGTTGGCTCCACCAGCCCCGGCGCCCCCGCCGGCCTCGTCGGCCGCGCCATGGCTGCCGCTCGCACCCCTGTCCCGCGAGCAGCTGGACGCCTCGCTCCTACAGATTGCCGACCTACCGTCGGGCAGCACGACCGAGCCCGCCAAGGTCGTGCCCGGCACACCGGCCGAACTGGCCGACCAGATCCAGCGGTACCCGGCGTGCGGGCCGGTCCTCACCGCCGTCTCCGAGCAACTGCCGAACTCCGCCCGTCGCTGGTACGTCACGGGCAACAACGTGCTGGGCAACCGAACCCTGGCGGACCTCGGGAACGTTCCCGACGGGCGGTCCCGGGAACGCTTCGACGCGCTGGAGCATGCCGTGTACGGCGGCGGCTGCACCGGCTTCCGGGCGGACGGCGGGCCGCAGCTTCGGGTCGAGGCGGTTCCCGTCGAGGGGCTGGAGGTTCCGGCCGTGGGCTTCCGCATCGTCGCACCGACCGGCGCGGTGGCGTCCCAGGGCGGGTTCACACGTGTCTACCTCTACGCGGCCGTCGGCGACAACCGCGCCCTCCTCCTCACCGCCGACGACACTGCTCACACACCTGCCCTGCGCAGCGACCTGGTGACCGCCCAGGTCCACCGCCTCGCGACCGCGTCCGGCTGACCCGGGCCGGCGCGACACGACCGGGGCACGACCGAGGGGACCTTCAACGGCACCATGGGGCGGCTGCACAGGCGGGGTCGCGCCCGATGGCGACTGGTCGTCGCTGACGCCGGACCGGTCGCGCTGGCCAACCGGCAGCAGGCCGTCGCGGACCTGTCCGCCGACTGCTGGCGCGGCCGGTGGTGCAGGGAGGTCCGCGACGACAACGACGACGGCTGGCCCGAGTACGACGACGCCGTGCCCATCGTCGCGACCACCCTGGAGCTGCTGGCCACCCGCGGGCCGCTCGGGCCGGTGTGGTGGCGCTTCGGCCGCTCGGGCCGCCACTCCCTCATCGAGGCGCTGGAGCTCGTCCCTCCCAGCGAGGGGAGCCTGGACCGTGAGACCTGGATCCGGCTGATCGATATCCTCACCGTGCACAGCCCCGCAGGCCCGGACACTCGCTGCCTGGCCTACTACCCGATGACGCTCGGGGCCATCGACTTCGACAACCTCCATGTGCGGGCGGGGCGCCTCGGCGACGCCGAGATCCTCTACGACATGCCCGAGGCCGACCTGGCCGACTTCAGCCCCGTCAACGTCTGGGCCGAAGACCGCTCATGGGTCCTGTGCACCGACTACGACCTGTGAGCCACCAAGGTCGCCGGGCCTCCGGCCCTCATCGAGGCGCTGCTGAACGACCGGTCTCGAGGCGGTACGGCTGACCTGGGCGACCTGAGGCGAGCTGCACCGGCCCGTTCTGATCGGTCGCAGATCAGGGACGGCAGACGCCGGGTTACCGGTACCTGGACACGGTGGGCTTTCAGTACGACCAGAATGGGTCGTCGCACCGGGGGATGATGTCAAGGTTGCCGTTGGCCAGGGTCGGCTCGGGTATGTAGGTGCCGAAGGGGTCACGGTCGCGGATGACCGGGATGGGGCCGACGGCCGCCTGGAAGGTGATGTTGCCGGCAGCGCCGAAGAGCACGCATACGCCGTGCCCGGCGCCGGTGGTGGCGAACATGGCCGGCTGCCTGGGGTTGACGGAGGTGATCGTGTACCCGCGGGCCTGCCAGCCGCGTTCGGTGATGCCTAGCAGTGCGCCGTGTTTGGTTGGGGCGATCTTGGTCATGACGTAGCGGTCGCGGGTCGCGATGGCGTAGCCCAGGGATCGGTCGTCGGGGCCTGCGGTCTGCTCGACGGAGCGCGGCCAGCCATCCCAGTAACGCAGGCGGGGACGGATCGCGGCCATCGTCTCGTCGAGGAGCGCGTCGAGTACCTGGACAGCCTGTTCGGGGGTCATGCGGAGCCTTTGGAGAAAGGGGGGCAGGGCTTCGGAGGGGACAACCGATGGTCCGGCAGGCCGGGGCTGGCCCGCCGTGCGGCGGGCCAGCCCCGGGGCGGGTTGGCGGAGCTGCTGGGTGATCAGTTCGACCAGAACGGGTCGTCGTATTTGGGAATGATGTCGAGGTTGCCGTTGGCCATGACGGGGTCGGGCGTGGGGGTGCCGAACGGATCGCGGTCGCGGATGACGGGAATAGGGGAGACGGCCGCGCTGATGTCGATGTTGCCGAACTCGTAGATGGTGATGGTGACGCTGTTGCCGTCCGGGGTTCGGGCAGTCAGGGAAGGCAGGGTGGAGCCGGCGGGGGTGGCGACCGTGTAGCCCTTGGCCTTCCAGCCCTGCTCGACCATGCCTAGCAGGGTGGGGTACTTGGCCGGGGAGATCTTGGTCATGACGTAGCGGTCTCGGGTGGCGGTGGCGTAGCCCAGGGAGTGATCGTCGATCCCGCCGCTCTGTTCGGTGGAGTGAGGCCAGGCGTCCCAGTACTGCGGGCGGGGCCGGACCTGGGCGAGCGAGTCGTCGAGGAGGGCGTTGAGGCGGAGCAGGGCCTGCTCGGGGGGCACCAACGAGGTGGACGGCGAGGAACTGACAACGTCGTGGACGGCGCTGCAGGCCGTCAGGGCGAACGCGAGCGCCACAGGCGCGGTGACTGCGGCCAGGCGCCGTGGCAGCGGGTTGCTCGGAAATGCGATCATCGCTGGTCCTGCCTGGTGACGTGGTTGTACCTGCCGGCCACGATCTGGCCGATGTTGTTGGACGAGATCGCGTTGTCGTTCGGGCCGGCCTTCAGGTCGGGTTTCTCCATGTAGTTGGAGTGGGACTCCTGGGGCAGTCCGAACGGGACGGCGAAGCGGTTGGCGCCGAACTCCTTGCTGGCCGGGTCCTGGCCGAACCAGAGCTGGTTGGGCTGGCCACCGGCGGCCGTGTACAGGTCGCTGCCGAGACCTCCAAGGACGGGGTCCAGGGCGCCCATGGCGGCACGGGGCGCGGACGGCAGATGGCTGACGGGGTCGCTCTCCGCGTCGCCGACCCACACGTGACTGGGGTCGATGTTCAGTTGCGAGGCCTTCTGCGCGCCGGTGCCAGGGGAACCGACGAGGACGATGTCGTCGGCACCGGTGCCGCCGGGCATCTGCGCGCCCATGCCCACCGTGGTGGAGCCGTAGCTGTGGGCCAGGGCGACCAGGTGTGCGGGTGGCCCGTCGTGGGTGGCGCGCAGGCCCGCCATGAACTTGTCGTAGGCGGCGCCGCCCTTGACGGCGCGGTCGGTGTCCATCACGTCCAACGTCCGGGTGTCACCGTCGGCGAGCTTGTCCAGACCCGGCGGTGGATCGTAGCCGAGCCAGACCATGGAAGCGGCCGAGGCAGTGGGGTCGGCGTTCTGCGTTGCCTGCCATACGTTCCGGGCACGGTCGCCGTCCTTGTTGGCGACGTCGGAAAGCTTGGTGCCCAGCCCGGGCACGTACGCGCTGACGTTCTTCGCGGTGTCCGGGTTGCCGTAGGACAGGATGCCGCGGCCCTGCCCCTCCTCGCTGACGCCGAGCAGGAAGATCGGCGGCTTCTGGTCCCCGTACCCCTTCAGCTTGGCATCGATCGCGCGGAAGCCGTCCAGCTTCTGCTTCTCGTCGTCCGTCAAGTTGGGCTTGTGCTCGTAGACGTCGAGCAGGTGGGTCAGCTGGAGGCGGTTGGCCTGGTTCCGGGCTTCCGCCGGAATGCCGTCGCGCATTCCGAGCAGGTCCGGAAATGTCTGGATGAAGCGCTGCTGCTCGTCCGGGGGCAGGCTCTTCCACCAGGCGTTGACCTCGGTGGCCGGCGTACCGGCGGGCGGAAACCCGACTGACATCAGGTCGACACCCTGCTGGGTCACGGCCTTCAGATCGGCAGCGGCCTTGTCGGTCTCCAGCCCGGAGCCGTTGCGCGCGCGTTCGGTCAGGGCGTCCAGGAGCGCTGCGACCTTCTGGTCGGCGTTGTCGGCCTCGGTGACGGCGCCGGATATCCGGTTCGCCAGCGCCTTCGCCTGTTCGGGGATGTTGTAACCCGGGTCGTTCTGCTCAGCCTTGGATGGCGCGGGCCAAGTCACCGTCCCGCTGTCGGCGACGGTCAGTCCCCGGTTCTGAGCGTCCTGCAGTGCCTCCTTCAGCTTGAGCTGGGCCAGCAGCAAGCTGTCGTAAGCCTCGCGCAGCAGCCCGGAAACCGCCGACATCTCAGTGTGCGCCGCGTCCAGGCGCTCGCTGGTGCGTTGCAGGGAAGCATTGGCGGCACCGGCGGCGTTACCGACCCAGCTCGCGCTGTAAATGTGCCGGACGACCTCGTGATGCATCGTCTGGACGTGCTTGTTGAAGTTGGCGGAGAGGGTGTCGTACGCGGTGGCCGCCGGCACGAGGCCGGACAGGTCGGTGTCGCGTAGCTGAGCGAGAGTGACCATCAGCTCCCCGCCTGCGGAGAGCCGCCTGCGCCGTAGGGGGCGAGGCTCACGGCGCTGTTCTTGTCGGCGTTTCGATAGTCGGTCGCCGTCTGACCCAGCTTGATGCTGACATTGTCGATCTCCGTGGCCAGGCTCTTCAGGCACTCCTCCCACGCGGCCGTGCAACTCTTCAGCGACGCTCCGACCCGCCAGCCCGACATGGCGCCGACCGCCGTGTCCGAGGGCTCGTGAATGACCTTGAGCTCATTCGGCATCGCCTCGCCGGTGTCCTTCGCCGCCTTGGCAGCCGTGTCCAAGTCTGCCGAGTCGACCCCAAAGGACGGCCCGGCCGACGACGTGGACGGCGGGATGGCATAAGGCCCACCCGAGCCTGCGTACGCGTTCATGGATGTCCGTCCCCCCCTGCCAGCCGACGTACGCCACGCTCACGAACCGCTTCGGCCGCGAGGGGCGCTACATGCGTACGACTCGCACATGTGACCGTATATTCGCGCACGGTGAACGTAGCAGACTTGGCTCGTCCATGGGGCCGCCTGGCTGCTAAGGCCCGCGAACACGCTGCCCGACTGTGTGATCTCCGGAGTCTCAGAGGGCGTTTGAAGTGAGTGGATTGCCCTTTATGTTCTAGTAGGTTCCTCGCCAGATTGGTGTGGTCTCGTCCGTTATGCGCTTGGTGAGGTTGTCGATCGAGGCGATGTGGATCATGGCTTCGGAGCTGGCCGGCAGGGTCTCGTAGTCGCGGGCCAACCGGGGGTCTGTCCAGCCAACGGCTCTGTCCCGTAATCGGCTCTGTCCCGTAATCGGCTCTGTCCCGTATCCGGCGGTAACGAAGGGTGACGGTCGTCGTTGGCATGGCATGCGCGATGTCAACGAGCTTGTGAGTGTGGTGTTTTCAGGACTGTCGGCCCTCGTCGTCGAGGGTGTGGCGGACGAGGGTGAGGTCATCCGGGTGTCGGCTCGGACCCGGGATGATCCGGTGTTGTGCCCGGTATGTGGCCAGCCGACAGGACAGGTGCATGCCTTCCACGGGCGGGTGGTCGCGGACGTTCCGGTTGACGGGCGCCGGGTCGTGGCGTCGGTGCGGGTCCGGCGCATGGTCTGCCCGGTCCTGGGCTGCCCGCGGCAGACGTTCCGCGAGCAGGTCCCCGGCGATCGAGCGCTACCAGCGGCGCACGCGCCGTCTCACCGACCAACTCGCTGGGATCGTGAAGGAGTTAGCGGGCCGGGCGGGCGCCCGCCTCTCCCGCATCCTGGCCTGTGCGATCTCCCGCTCGACCGCCCTGCGCTTGCTCATGCGCCAGGCGGTACCGCCGCCGCGTGTCCCGCGCGTGCTCGGCGTCGACGACTTCGCCCTGCGCCGACGCCGGCGATACGCCACCGCGCTCATCGACGCCGAGACCGGCGAGCGGATCGACGTCCTGCCCGACCGCACCACCCAGACCCTGGTCGCGTGGCTGCGCGAGCACCCCGGGGCCGAGTACGTCTGCCGGGACGGCTCCGGATCCTACGGCGAGGCGATCCGCCAGGCCCTCCACGAAGCGGTGCAGGCCAGTGACAGGTGGCACTTGTGGACCAACCTGTGCGGGAAGGTCCTGGCCGAGGTCCGCTCCCACGCCGCCTGCTGGGCCACCGCCGTGAACCCCGCCAGGCCCGGAGGCGTGCGCGAGCCGACCACCCGCGAACGCTGGCAGCAGGTCCGCGCCCTGCTCGGCCAGGGCGTCGGGCTGCTCGAATGCGCCCGCCGCCTCGACGTCGCGCTGAACACCGTCAAGCGGTACGCCCGCATGAAGGAGCCCACCGCAGAGCGCCGCGCACCCCGCTACAAGCCCACGCTGGTCGATCCCTACCGCGACCACCTGCGCCGGCGCCGGGCCGAGGACCCCGCGGTGCCTGTCACCCACCTCCTGCGCGAGATCAAGGAGCTCGGCTACACCGGCAGCGCGAACCTCCTGGTCCGCTACATCACCCAGGGCCGCGCCGAGGGCGACAGACCCGTCACCACCCCGCGGCGGTTCGCCCGCCTCCTCCTCAGCCGCCCCGAGAACCTGCGCGACAAGGACACCGCACTGCTGAGGGAACTCACTGCGGCATGCCCCGAGATGACCGAACTCGCCCGTCTGACCGGAGAGTTCGCGCAACTGCTGACGCCGGCCGAGGGCAACGACACCAAGCTCACCGACTGGATCACGTCAGACGGGGTACGGGGTACGTGAGCGGACGAGTACGTGGCAGGTACAACGCGCCGGGAGTTCGATCGAACACTCGGTGGATGATCGTCACTGGGTTCTATCTGAGCACCCACGAGCACACGCCGGGGATCCGGCTGATCGGCCCGATCCAGCAGAAGTCCTGAACTCTGCCGAAGAAGCGGAACGCTTCCGGATTCCGCCGTAGAGACGCCGGCCGTGGTTCTGGCGCCCACCCGTGGTGTCTATGTGCTGTTTACAACAGTCTTTTGTGTTCTTCGCTTTGATCGCAGAAACGGTTCGACTCGAAATCTCACGATCGTCTGAGGTCATCACTCTCCACTGCCCCTGACAAGCCTCCCTGGAGCCGCCACCCGGTCCACCGGAAACCCGTCGGCGACAGACGTCAGCCTGCCAGCATGTCGGGGTGACTGGAGAGGTACACAACCACAGCGAAGGATCACCCCAGAACGTGATCCAGGCAGGACAGATCCACGCCCTCCATCTGAACTCCTCCCCCGCCTCCCGCAGCAGACGGTCGGCCAACGCCGACGCCGAGAACGATGCCCTGGACGGGCTGGCCCGTGAGGTGCTGGATCGGTGGCGGGACGAGGCCAGTGCCCGAGGTCTGCACCATCCAGTTCCGATGGCAATCCCCTGGGAGCTGGAGTAGGGCCACCGGAACGACCCGAACGCAGAGCGTCCTGAACTGGCCGGGCTTGAGGATCTGGTGACCTGGGTCCGAACGCTCGCGCCACGCCAGCTGGTGGTCACCGGTCCTGGCGGAGCGGGGAAGTCGTCCCTGGTCGTCCTGATCGCGGTCGAGGTGCTGAAGGCCAGGGCCCCCGGCTCCGGGGAGAGCGTGCCGGTCATCCTGGCAATGCCGGACTGGGAGCCCGGGACCAGCGTCCAGGACTGGGTCATCAGGCGCATCAGCGAGGAGTACGGAAGGCTCGTCGAAGGCCTGGATCAGCCGGTCGTGGCGTCACTGGTGCGGGGTCAGCGGATCGTTCCCGTGCTCGACGGCCTCGACGAGCTCCCTCCGCTGGCTCGCGAAGACGCGGTAAGGGCGCTGGAGCGTGCACTCGGCACGACGGACCCCCTGATTCTGACCTCCCGACCGGAGGCCTACCAGCCTGTCGTGGACGACTCGCCGGTACTGCGCCATGTGCCCGTGCTGCGTCTTTGCCCGGTGACTCCCGAGGCTGGGCGCGCGTACCTCGCCCAGATGTGTCATCGGGATCGTCTCGGCCCCTGGCAGTCGCTCTTCGACGCGATGGAGAAGGACTCCGAAGGCCCGGTCGCCACCACCCTCTCCTCGCCCCTGATGCTCTCGCTCGCGGCAACGGTGTACGCGCCCAGGAACGCCGACCCTCGTGAACTGCTCGATGCGACGCGGCTGCCCGCAGAGGCGGACATCAAGGGCCATCTCCTGGACGCGCTGATCCCGGCTGTCTGCGCACAGGGGCCCCGTCCCTCCTACCTCCCCGGGCCGGTGCGCCGTTGGAAGTCCGACAGAGCGCCCACGTACTTCCGCTTCCTGGCCGGCGAGCTCCGCCGCCGGCGTACCCAGGACATCGCGTGGTGGCAGCTGAGGAGCCGGCTGACCGAGCCGGGCGTCTGGGGCACCCTCGTGATCGTCGCCGTCGGCATCTACGGCACGGTGGTGGGCTATGCGATCGCGGGGCTGGCCACCCTCCTGGGTGTCTCTCCCCCACGGCCCGGCCTCGGGATCCTGGGCGTGGGCCAAGTACTCGGTGCCGTCGCCGCGGTCGCCATCATCACAACGGCCTTCGGCAGGGTGCTCACGAGGCACCTGTTCAGCGGCTTCGACGATCGCCCACGACGACCGACGGCCGGAATCAGTGGACGGCTGCTCCTGGCGGCGGTGGCGACGACAGTCGTCGGCGTGGCCCTGCCCGGCAGCACGTCGGCGACCCTGTGTGTCTTCCTTCTTCCTCTGCTCTCCGGTGTGCTCCTGACCCGGTCGACCGAGTCCGACAGGACGGCCAGGCCGAGGCAGTTGCTGCGCGACGAGCGCAGGATCGCTCTCGTCGAATCCACGGTGGTCGCACCGGCCATCGCGGCGACCTCACTGGCGTTCTTCCACTGGCTCAACGGCGATCCGATGCTCATCGGTGGCGGTCTCGTCATCGGCTGGTCGTGCTCGGCCGCCGTCCTGATCGCCCTCAGCCGCTGGGGCCGCTGGACGGCCACGCGGCTCATCCTGGCGAGGCGTCGATGCCTGCCACGCGATGTGGTGGGCTTCCTCGAGGACGGCCGCCAGTTGGGCGTGCTGCGGCGGTTCGGCGGGATCTACCAGTTCCGGCACGCCGAGTTGAAGTCCCGTCTTGCCGGAGAGACGCCGGGCCCGATGCCCGACAGTGCCGCAGGAGCACGCGCAGTGGTGCTCAGGAGCAGCGTGCGGAGCATCGGGGCCCTATGGGCGTCGGCATGCGATCTGCTGGGGCTGACCGCCGTGTTCCTCCTGGTGGTCTCCCCCGTGTCCTCGGGCTCGGGCATCCAGGCCGACTTGCGCCAGACCTGGCTGCTGACCGTACGTTGGCGGCCCCTGCTGTTGGCCGTGCTCGGCGTTCTCGTCCTGGGGGCACTGGCGTTGCGAGCGGTCGCGACGCGGCTGCGCATCGACGGTGAGGGTGTGGAGCTCAACGAGGGCCGCAAGCTGCGGCTGCGGTGGGATGACGTGGCGGAGGCACGGGTGATCAGGGTCCGATCCCGCAGAAATGTGGAGACCGGCTCCCCCGATCTGAACGTCTCGTACTGCCTCGCGATGAGGCCGGTGCCCGGGCTGAAGACGCCGAGCTTCCCCACCGACGCAGACGGCTGGATTCGGGTGTGGGAGCTGGGCTCCACCGAGGTGGTGCCGCTCGATCTGGAGCTTGCGCTCTCCCGGTTCGCCGCCGACCGGTGGCGCCGTGACGGCTGAAGCCTGAGGCTGCCCAACGGTACCGGGGACGGCGGGGGGGTTCACCCTGGTCATCCACACGGCGGTCCGCGACTGCTCGGATCGCGCTGCTCCGTCACCCGCCAGACGCTGCAGGATTTTCCGCGGAAAATCCTGCAGCGCCTGGCGGAGCCAGGCAGACGCTCGGTGTTCAGCGCCTCGGCTCACACACCCGGCGTACGGACGCCGGACACATCGTGGCCGCGGCCGCGCTGGATGCGAGGATTTTCCGCGGAAAATTCCAGCGGTCGGAAGCTGGTGCAGCGCCGCGTTTGATCTTGCGAGGGTCCTGATCGCCCCGGTGGTAGCCGGGGCGATCAGGACCGGCGAAGGCCAGGTCTCAGTTCGGGACCAGCACGGTCGCGTGGCCGGCGAGCGCGGTGTTGGTCTCGTCCAGATCGAATGCGGCAGGGTCGAACTGGTCGGCCGATTCCAGGCCGAGCCATTCGAGGCGTTCCTCGTGTTCTTCGTGGCCGGGGTCGGCAAGAATCTCGACGAGGTGGTCGTAGCCCCAGATCCCACCGCAGTCCTCGGGCGGGCCGGCACGACGGCCGGTGAGGCAACGCGGGTAGGAGACACCGGGTTCGGCGTCTCCTACGGCTTCGACGAGGATGTCGTGCTCCCAGTTGTCGCCGAAGTCGTAGGTGTAGCCGAACCGTGCGCCGACGCAGGGGGCGATCTGGTCGAGGCGCATCGTTGCCGCACTGCGGATTCCCAGGTCCCGGTCGGTGACCCCGTACCGTTCGCGCCCGGTCTCGAAGGCCCACATGTGGTAGTCCTCCCAGCCGAACGCGGCCTGGACCAGGTCATGCAGCCGCCGCAGATCGGTGCCCGACGGCACCTGGAGGCGACGCCAGATCGGAGGCCGGGAGCCGGACAGGGTGACCTTGATCGTATGGACGGACGTTCCCACGGCGGTCCGGGAGCGGGTGGACGGATCGGCGCGCCTGGTGTTCGACATGGCCGTCATCCTGCCAGTGGCGCCGGCCCCGGCGAGGACGTTCGCCACCAACCCACTCGCCCGTGTGACGCTGTCCAGCGCATGTCGCCTCCGGGGAGAGCATGCCGGTGCACAGCCCGTTCACGGTGGGGGCCGGGACAAGGACCAGCGGGCGATCGCCGAATCCCCAGCAGGACACGGGATCTCCGGGGTCGGACAGATCCTGACCGGCATGGACATCCCACCCGGCCGACGCGACCCGACTGTACCGAACAACGCGGTTTCGACAGCAGCTTCAGGGGTGCAGAGACTGCTGCCGGGGTGCTCGACGGCCGAGATCGCCGGGTGTCTAAGGTCGCGTTCCATGACGAGGACCACTCCGCCGCGCCCGCTTGATGTCGAAGCGCTCTTCCCGGAACTGGCCGCCTACCGGGGTACGACGACGCGGCTCCACCCACGGCCGGGCAGCCCGACGATGACTGACAGCTCGGTGGGTGGTCCGATGCTGTGGCCGGCGGAGGAGCCGTGGCCGGTGTGCGGTGAGGCCCACGGCCGGGGGCGCGGTCGGCGTCCGGCCGACATCCACCGCTACCGGGGGATTCTGGCTGCCGCGTGGGCTCGGGAGCAGAGCCCGGGCCCTACGAAGGAGGAACGGGAGCTCCTGGCCGAGCTGTACCTGGAGCACCGGCTCCCCGAGGTGTCGCAGACGGAACCGTTGCCGATGATCGGCCTGGCGCAGCTGTAGGTGGTCAGCTACCCGTTCGCCGGCCTCCTGCCCGAGGAGCTGTGCGCCCGGCTCGACGCCTGGGACGAGAGCCAGGAGGAGGCCATGCGGTCGGCTGACGAGATCGCAGCCCATGCGGTCGGCTACCAGTACGACCTGTCGATCCCGCCCGGCTGGCGCGTCGGCGGCTTCGCCTCCTGGCACGCCACCGACCCGTACCCCATGGACTGCCGGACCTGCCGCACGCCGATGCACCTACTGCTGACCATCGACAGCTCGGAATGGGACGGCGGCAGCGGCAGCTGGAAGCCGCTAGAGAATCGGAACCTGCCTGCCCATCGGTCCGCCACCCCCACCAAAGTCGTCGTGGGCCGATTCGGTGAGCTGAACGTCTTCGCCTGCCCCATCGATTCCAACCATCCGCACTGCTGGAGCATCCAGTAGCACGGGCGGCGGCCCCCGCCCGGTTCGGTGCTCCAATCATCGGCGAACGCGGGTGCTGGCGCCTCTCCTGAACACAGCCATCGGCCCCTGTGGCAGATCACACTCGCCAACCCCAGCCCCCAACGACACGGTCCGGACTCACACACCTACCTGCGCTGACCCAACGCCAACGCCCGCATCCGCTGCGACGGACGGCCACTGGCCACAGCCGCATAGCCCGGGCAAGGCGGCGCGGCGTTCTCCCGCTACCTTTCTGGCATGGTCAGCAAACGGAAGCCGTACTGGTGGACCTTCGGAACTCCGACGACGCTCGTTCTGTACCGGACGCCGGAGCGGTGGCGGTATGCCGTCTACTTCACCGGACCGGAAGGCGTCGCCGACGGGGCACTCGACCAGCCCACCACCTCCGGCGAGCCCGAGAGCGCGCAGGCAGCCATGCATCGCATCGCCGAAGAGCTCACCCTCCGCGAGCTCGAGATCAGTTGGGCAGAAGCCGATCGGCCAGACCACTGGACCGGCCTGATCACCAGCGCCGGCCCGCTCCCTGCCCTCTGACGACCAGATCCCCCAACGACCCACTTCAACGGTTCCGGCGAACCCTGCGGTCACGGCACTGGTCCTCGACAACGGCTCGTCCCCTGTCATGCCCGCCGCCCGCCGCCCGCCGCCCGGACCTGGCCGGCAGCCCACCCACGCTTCATCGTGCACCACACGCCTCTGCACGTCTCATGGCTGAATCAGATGGAGATCTTCTGCTCGATCCTCGCCCGTCGTCTCCTCCGCCGGGTCAATCCCACTCTGAACTCCGCCGAAGCCCTTCCAGAATTTTCCGCGGAAAATCAGTGGGTCGGTGCCGACGATCCTGGCTACGGGTTCGCTGTCCGCGATCTCCCAACCGTGGTTCTGGATCACTTTCCGTGCCAGAGCCACAGAGCGTCACCACAACCGCGATCATGAACGGTCGTGGCTGACGACCTCCTCCAAGACCTCTGGC
>NZ_JBIWFT010000034.1:69629-115757 GCF_044763205.1 Kitasatospora sp. NPDC096204 | reverse complement strand
GCTTCCACGACGGTGTCCGGGCGCTGGAGGCCGCGGGCGTCACCCGTTTCGTGGAGCTGGGCCCCGACGCGGTGCTGACCGGGCTGGCCCGCGAGAGCGTCCAGGCGCCGGACACGGCGTTCGTCCCGCTCGGCCGCCGGCTCGGCTCGGAGAGCGTCACCCTGCTGACGGGGCTGGCCCAGCTCTACGTGGACGGCCTGGCTCCCGACTGGCAGGCGGTCTTCCCCGGTGCCGGGCGGGCGGAGCTGCCGACGTACGCCTTCCAGCACCAGCGGTACTGGCTGGCGGCGGACGTCCCGCTGGTCGTCGGCGCGCTCGACACCCCCGACCAGCAGGCCGGGGCGGGGGAGGTGGCGCCGCTGCGCGCGCGCCTCGCCGGGGTCGGCGAGTCCGAACAGCACGAGCTGCTGGTCGAGTTGGTCCGCTCGCAGAGCGCCGCCATCCTCGGCCACTCCTCCGTGGAGGCGATCGAGCCGGAGGTCGGCTTCCTGGAGGCCGGGATGGACTCGGTCTCCGGCACCGAACTGCGCATCGCACTCTCCGCGGCCACCGGGCTGGCCCTGTCCGCCGGCGTGGTCTTCGACCACCGCACCCCGGCCGACCTGGCCGCCCACCTGCGAACCGAGCTGGCCCACGGCGGGTCCGGGCTCGCCGGGGCCGGCGCCGACGGCGCTGTCGACGGCGGCGCCGAGGACGCTGCCGAGGACCTGGAGTCGATCAGCGGGCTGCTGCGCCGGGCCGCCGCCGAGGGCCGGATGGCGAAGGGGATGGCGCTGCTCGACGCGGTCGCCGAGATCCTGCCCGACTTCTCCTCGGCGGCCGAACTGGAGCGCCTGGCCGAGCCGGTCCGCCTCGCCCAGGGGGAGCAGGGACCCAAGCTGATCTGCTTCCCCTCCCCGATGGCGCTCGGCGGCGCCCACCAGTACGCCCGGTTCGCCTCGCACTTCCGTGGCCGCCGCGAGGTGGTGGTGCCGCCGGTGCCGGGGTTCGGCCCCGGGGAGGCGCTGCCGTGCTCGGTGGACGCCGTGCTCGACGTCTTCCTCGAAGGCCTGCCGGCCATGGCGGCGGGGGAGCCCTTCGTCCTGGTCGGCTACTCGTCCGGCGGCCAGTTCGCGCACGCCACCGCCGAGGTGTTGGAGAAGGCGGGCACCCCGGCGGCCGGGGTCGTCCTGCTGGACACCTACCTGCCCGGCGGCGAGGGCCAGGACGAACTCTGGCCGCAGATGTTCCGGGGCATGCTGGACCGGGAGTCCTCCTTCGGCCGGTTCAGCGCCGCCAGGCTTGCCGCGATGAGCCGCTACAGCGACCTGATCGTGGACTGCCTGCCGGGAGCGCTGTCGACCCCGGTGCTCTTCGTCCGCCCGGCGCAGCCCTTCACCGACGCGCCCGGCACCGAGGACTGGCGAGCCTCGTGGAGCGGCGAGCACCTGCTGCGGGAGGTGCCCGGCACCCACTTCACCATCCTGGAGGAGTCGGCGCCGGTGGTGGCAGAGGCGGTCGACGACTGGCTTTCGACGCTCGGAACCCTCGAAAGCTGACCGTTACTCGCCGGCCCTGCCGTCAGGGGCCCGGTGACCAGGGGCGCGGGCCATCGGTTCCGCGCCCTCGGTGTTCCCGGAAGCGGCTTGCGGTGGTGGTAGAACATCCGCCACCGAGGGGGAGAAAGTTCTACCTCGGATACGCCAAGCAATGCCAATGTGCCGAACCGCCGCCGCTTCTACCGTTGATACCAGTTCGCGTGAGGTGCGTGATTAACCGGGTGGGAGTTCCAGTGCAGACTCAGGAGAGCGGTCAGCAGGCAGTGGCCGTCCGGCTGGAAGCGGTCGAGAAGATCTACGGCAAAGGCGACAACGAGGTGGCCGCGCTCAAGAGACTGAGCATGACCTTCGATACCGGCAGCTTCACGGCCGTGATGGGCCCCTCGGGATCGGGCAAGAGCACCTTCCTGCACTGCGCCGCCGGTCTGGTCAAGCCCACTTCGGGCAAGGTGCTGGTCGGTGACACCAACCTCGCGGACCTGGACGAGGTGCGGCTCACCAAGCTGCGCCGCGACCGGATCGGCTTCATCTTCCAGTCGTTCAACCTGCTTCCGGCCCTGACGGTCATGCAGAACATCGTGCTGCCGCTCCAGCTGGCCGGCAAGCGTCCGAACAAGAGCCAGATCCTGATGGTGGTCAACCGGGTCGGTCTGGCCGACCGGCTCGACCACCTGCCCGGCCAGCTCTCCGGCGGCCAGCAGCAGCGCGTGGCGATCGCGCGAGCCCTGGTGACCCGGCCCGCCGTGGTCTTCGCCGACGAGCCGACCGGCGCCCTGGACACCCGTACCGCCGCGGCCGTGCTCGGCCTGCTGCGCGAGTCGGTGACCGCCGGCGGGCAGACCCTGGTCATGGTCACCCACGACCCGGTGGCCGCCTCCTACGCCGACCGCGTGGTCTTCCTCGCGGACGGCCGCTTCGTCGGCGAGCTGTACCAGCCGACCGCCGAGGCCGTCGCCGCGCGGATGACCCGGCTCGGCGCCTGGGACGACGAGAACTTCGAGCCCTCCTCCGCCCTGTCGGGGGGTGGCCGCTGATGCTGCTGCTGGCCCTGCGCACACTGAAGTTCCGTAAGACCGGGTTCATCGCCACCTTCGTGGCGATGTTCCTGGGTGCCGCGATCGTGATGGCCTGCGGTGGCCTGATGGAGACCGGCGTCCGGATGGCGGCCCCGCCGCAGCGCCTGGCCGGGGTGCCGATCGTGGTGACCGGTCAGCAGACCTACGACGACACCGCGCTGACCGAGCGCAACCGGATCGACCCGAGTGTGCTCGACACGGTCAAGGCGGTTCCCGGCGTCGGCAACGCGATCACCGACCTGTCGTTCCCCGCGACCGTGGTGGTGGGCGGCAAGGCGGTCGACGCCGGCTCGAAGGGCCACAACTGGTCCGGCGCCGGGCTGACCCCGTTCACGCTGACCCAGGGCGTGGCCCCGGGCAACGGCCAGGTGGTCCTCGACGCGAAGCTGTCGGCAGATTCGGGCGCCGGCGTCGGCTCCAGCGTGCAGCTGACCGTGCACGGCGCTGCCCGGACCTTCACGGTCTCCGGCATCGCCCACCAGACCACCGGCGAGACGATCCAGCCGAGCCTGTTCTTCTCCGATGCCCAGGCGCAGCAACTGGCCGATTCCAAGGGCAAGTTCGACTCCATCGGGGTGCAGCCGGCGGCCGGTGTCGACGTTGCCGCGCTGGAGCAGGCCGTGAGTTCGGCGGTCAGCGGCAAGGCGATGGTGCTCACCGGCGAGCGGCGCGGCCTGGCCGACCTGCCGGGCACGCTCTCCAGCCAGCGGACCGTGACCATCCTGGCGGCGATCTTCGGCAGCTGGGCGGTCCTGATCGTGATGTTCGGTGTCGCCTCCACGCTCGGGCTCTCGCTCCAGCAGCGGGCGCACGAGATGGCCCTGCTGCGGGCGATCGGCACCACCTCCCGGCAGGTGCGCCGGATGATCCTCGGTGAGACCGCCGTGCTGTCGGTGATCGCCACCGCCCTGGCGATCGCCCCCGGCCTCGTCGTCGGCAAGCTGCTGTACGGGCAGCTGACCGGCAACGGCGTGGTGTCCAAGGAGATCATCTTCCGCGAGGGCTGGATCCCGATCACGGTCGGCGCCTTCGCGGCGATCGCGGCCGCCATGGGCGCGGCGCTGTTCGCGGGGCGCAAGGCCGCGAAGACCGAGCCGGTCGCGGCGATGGCCGAGAGCACCCTGCAGACCAAGTGGCTCACCACCACCCGCCTGCTGCTGGCGCTGTTCTTCATGCTCAACGGCGTCACGCTGTCGGTCGTCACGGTCACGGTGATGACCGACGGTCCGACCCTGGCGAGCACCGCGGGACCGGCCTCGGTCCTGTTCGCGATCGGCGTGGCGCTGCTCGCCCCGGGGATCACCAAGGCGATCGTGGTGGCGCTCCGTTGGCCCGTCCGCGCGTTCTCCGGACTGTCCGGGTACATGGCGCTGCGCAACGCCACCACCAACAACGTCCGGATGGCGGGCGCGGTGGCTCCGATCATCCTGCTGATCGGCATCGCCAACGGCACCCTGTACATGCAGGCCACCGAGGACACCGTCTCCGCCAAGAGCTACGAGAGCAACGTGCTGGCCGACTACGTGCTCGACTCCTCGACCGGCGGCTTCGCGCCGGGCGTGATCGGCTCGGTCCGCTCCATCCCGGGCGTGTCCGGCGTCTCCGAACTGGTCAGCTCCATCGGCTTCGTGGACGCCGCAGGCAGCGGCAACACCATGGATCTGCGTGGCGTCTCGGCCAACGGTGTCCAGCAGACCATCGCGCTCGACTCGCTGAACGGATCGATCGGCGACCTGAAGGGCAACACGGTTGCCCTGTCGGACAAGCAGGCGAAGGACTTCGGCGTCCGCATCGGGGACAACCTGAAGATCCACTTCGGTGACGGCACCGCCGCCGACCCCAAGGTCGTGGCCACCTACGCCGACAACCCCCAGGAGCAGTACCTGCTGCTGCCCTCCGACGTGCTGGCCCCGCACACCACCACCGGCCTGCCGACCAAGATCCTCGTCAAGGCGGACGGCAGCGCCGACCACGCCCAGATCCAGTCCCACCTCGACGGCGTGGCGGCCACGGTGCCCGGCACCGCGATCGCCGACCGTTCCACGCTGACCAGCTCCAACAACCAGATCCAGCAGATCCTGGTCTCCTCGAACTACACCATCGTCGCCATGATCGTCGGCTACGCGGCGATCACCGTGATCAACAGCCTGGTGGCGGTGACCCGCAAGCGCCAGGGCGAGTTCGGTCTCCAGCGTCTGACCGGCTCCACCAAGGCCCAGGTGCTGGGCATGCTGAGCGTCGAAGGCGCCCTGGTCGCCGTCATCGCGACCGTCCTGGGCACCATCTCCTCGGCGACCACGATCGTCCCGTACAGCCTGGTGAAGGCCGACTCGATCCTGCCGAAGGGCTCGATCGGCATCTACCTCGCGATCATCGGCGGCGCGCTCGTCCTGATCTTCGGCGCGACCCTGTTCCCCTCCTGGAGGGGCATGCGGACGCCGCCGATCGAAACGGCCAGGTCCGCCTGACCGGCACGCCGGGGCCGCTCTTCCGTCACCCCCGGACGGAGGAGCGGCCCCACAGCCGTTTCCCGGCCGACCGCCGGTCGGTCAACTCGTCACGGCCCGTTGAGTTTTAGTAACGTGGCGCCGATCGAAAAAACCCGCGAGCACGACCGGTGGGTACGTCCTGTACGTACTCGTCGGACGGGCTCGCGGGATCACTGCTGTCACGGATGGACGATCGCTCAGGTGTACTTCGCTTACCGCCCTTCCTTCGACCCGTCCATCGACCGAGCCGCGGATCCGGAGGCCTTGCCCATATCCCGCCGGGCCACATCCCCCTGCGCGGGCCCGAGCGAGACCTGGTGAACATCAGGAACGGCCTGCACGAGTTCCCCGCCCGACTCCGCCGGGCCGGCACCGACCTGGTGGTAGGGGTGCTGATCGCGCTGGGCGCCATGCTCTCGGTCTGCCTGTTCCTGATCACCGCCTATTTCGTGATCCTCTTCGTCATCGGTATCGGCGCGGTGATGCTGCCGATCGTGACCAAGTGGGTCCGCTGGCTGTGCAACGCCAACCGGCGGGTGGCCGCCCGATCGGGAATCGAGATCGCCGTTCCCTACCGGCCGGAGCCCCAGGAGTTCGAGAAGGACATCGTCGGCTGGATCCGCCGCTGCAAATGGATTCTGACCGATCCGGCCAGCTGGCGGGACCTGCTCTGGCTGCTGCTCAACTCGGTCGTCGGCATGATCGGTTTCCTGCCCGCCGTGGTGCTCTACTACGTCCTCGAAGGGTTTGCGCTGGCCTGCGGCCTGTGGCGGCCCATCCTGCGGGCGCAGGGCACCGGGCGCGAGTACTTCTTCGTCCCGATCCAGAGCCAACCCACCGCCGCCCTGGGCGCGCTGGCGGCAGCGGCGCTCTTCGTCGTCTGGGTGTGGTACAGCCCGGCCTTCCTCACCGCGCACGCGTACTTCACCCGCCTGCTGCTCGGCCCCACCGAGCGCTCCCGACTCGCCGTCCGGGTCCAGCACCTGGCCGAGACCCGATCCGGTGCCCTGGACGCGGCCGCCGCCGAACTGCGCCGGATCGAACGCGACCTGCACGACGGTGCCCAGGCCAGGCTGGTCAGCCTCGGCATGACCCTCGGGGCGCTCGAACGCCATCTCGGCAGCGAGTCGGACGAGGCCCGCAGGCTGCTGCGCGACGCCCGCACCTCCTCCATCTCGGCCCTGCGTGAGCTGCGCGACCTGGTGCACGGCATCCACCCGCCGATCCTCGCCGAACGCGGCCTGGCCGACGCGCTGCGCGCCCTCGGCCTGGCCAGCCCGCTCCGGGTCGAGGTGACGGTGAGCATCCCGGGCGAGGTGCCGCCACCGCTCGAATCCGCCCTGTACTTCGCGGTGTCCGAGCTGCTGACCAACGCCCTGAAGTACTCCGGCGCCGAGCACGTCGAGGTCAGCGCCTGGCAGGACGGCGCCGTGCTGCACGCCCGGGTCATCGACGACGGCCGCGGTGGTGCCGACCCCACCGCGGGAACCGGTCTGCACGGCATCCGCCGGCGGCTGGCCACCTTCGACGGAACCCTCGACATCAGTAGCCCGCTGGGTGGTCCGACCGCAATCAAGATGGAGATACCGTGCGTGTTGTCCTCGCTGAAGACCTCTTCCTCCTGAGGCAGGGGCTGATCCAACTCCTGGACGCCTACGGCTTCGAGACCGTGGCGGCCGTCGACAACGGTCCCGACCTGCTCGAGGCCGCCGCCAGGCATCGTCCCGACATCCTGATCGTCGACGTCCGGCTGCCGCCGACCTTCACCACCGAAGGCCTCAAGGCCGCCCTGCAGGCCAGGCGTGAGATCCCCAAACTCCCGATCCTCGTGCTCTCCCAGCACGTCGAGCAGATGTACGCCAGGGAGCTGCTCGCCGACGGCACCGGCGGCATCGGTTACCTGCTCAAGGACAGCGTCTTCGACAACGAGCAGTTCATCGACGCGATCCGCCGGGTCGCCGCCGGCGGCACCGCCATGGACCCCTCCGTGGTCTCCCAACTGATGGTGAGCCACGCACGCGACGAACCGCTCGCCGCACTCACGGTACGAGAGCGCAGCGTCCTGGAGCTGATGGCCGAGGGCTGCTCCAACACCGCCATCGCACAACGCCTCGTCATCACCGAGGGTGCGGCGGCCAAGCACATCTCGAGCATCTTCGTCAAGCTCATGCTGCCCCCGGACAGCGACAGCAACCGGCGCGTCCTGGCGGTCCTCGCCTACCTCAACGCCTGAGTGGACGCACGAGGCCCTGTCCGGCCGGTCGCGCCGGGAGGAAGCCGGAGTGGCCGCCGCTGCTCGGTCGCCGCCTACGCGGCGCGCAAGGCCCTCACCCGCCGCGCCTGACCCCCGGAAACGCGAACGGCCGGCGAGGGCTGCTGCCCTCCGCCGGCCGTCGAGGTCCGTGACGGTTACCGCGCGCCCCACTCCTGGTCGGTCGGCACGATCTCGCGGCCGAGCGGCATCAGCGAGACCGGGATCATCTTCAGGTTGGCCCACCCGAAGGGGATGCCGATGATCGACAGGAACAGCGGGATGCTGGTGATCAGGTGCCCGAGAGCCAGCCACCAGCCGGCGAACACCAGCCAGATGACGTTCCCCACGCAGGACGCCGGCCCCGCGTCCGGCCGCTCCACCGCCGTCCGCCCGAACGGCCACAGGATGAACCCGGCCAGCCGGAACGACGCGATGCCGAACGGGATCGTGATGATGAGTACGCAGCAGATGATTCCCGCGACCACGTAGGCAAGAGCCATCCAAATGCCGCAGAAAATCAGCCAGATGACATTGAGGATGAACCTTATTGCACTCATGCGGGATACCTTCTCACGGCTGGTGGCGTTGCACTACGACCGTGCCATGCCCGTCGGCGAGCGTGTCCACGCCCTTAGGGGTCGTACCTCAGGGACCGGTCCGGGTCGCAGCCTCGGACGGAACACCCGGGGCCCCGGCGCCGATCGAAGGTGAAGGGGGATGATCGCATGACTCGCCGATATCCCTTGACCAAGGGGCAAGGGATTCGGAAGTTCGATTCCTGACATCTCGGCCGGTGTTTTCGTGGGTCGTAGGACGCTTTCGTTCGGTCAGGGTCGGCTGTGCCGGTTCAGGAAGTCGGTCAGGGCACGTTCGGGGGCGTTTCCTCCCGGGCCCGGCGCGGTGGCGGGCCGGGGCCGGCGGCAGGGGTCGGGTCGGCTCCTGACAGGTCGGAGGTGGTGCCTGCGCCCACCGGGGGCGGTCGCCTTCTGCGACAATCGACCGGCCGGTGACCAGGACGAAGGGAGGCCCGGATGGGTGCGGGCGGGGCGCGGTCGCGGATTCCGCAGCTGCGGCTGGACGAGCTGTTGGAGGAACTCCAGGCCCGGATCGACGCGGCCCGGGGCACCCGGGACCGGGTGCACAGCCTCCTGGAGGCGGTCCTGTCGGTCGGGCGCGAGCTGGACCTGACGCAGGTGCTGCGCAGGATCGTGGAGGCCGCGGCCCTGCTGGTGGACGCCCGGTACGCGGCACTCGGCGTGATCGGGCCGGACGGCGAGACGCTCTCCGACTTCCTGACCGTGGGGATGTCACCGGAGGAGATCGCGAGGATCGGCCCGTACCCGACGGGCCGGGGGCTTTTGGGCGAGCTGATCCGCAACCCCGAGCCGCTGCGCCTGGAGGAGCTGTCGGAGCACCCGGCGTCGTACGGCTGCCCGGCGCACCACCCGGTGATGCGGACCTTCCTCGGCGTTCCGGTCCGGGTGCGCGACGAGGTGTTCGGCAACCTCTACCTGACCGACAAGCGGGGCGGTGAGGAGTTCGACGCCGACGACGAGTCCGTGATCGCCACCCTGGCCGTCGCGGCCGGCGTGGCGATCGACAACGCCCGCCTGTACGAGGAGGCCCAGCGCCAGCAGCGTTGGCTGAGCGCGAGCGCGGAGATCACCCGGAGCCTGCTGTCGGGCAGTTCCCGCTCCGAGGTGACGGAGCTGATCGCGCGGCGGGCGCAGGAGATCACCGGCGCCCGGCTGGCGGACGTGTCGGTACCCGTCCCGGGTACCGACACGGTCCGGGTGGAGCTGGCCCTCGGCGGCGACACGGCCGCCAGGCAGGGCCTGGTGGTGCCGCTGGACGGGACGCTGTCGGGGGAGGCGAGCGCACAGGGCTCTCCGGCGACCACGGTAGACCTGGCGGGTGATCCGCGGCTGTCCGGCGGCCCTCGGCGGTTCGAGGGACTCGGACCGGCGGTGGCGGTCCCGCTGGGCCGGACCGAGGGGCCGAGCGAGGGCGTGCTGCTGCTGGCCAGGGAGGCCGGTGAACCGGCCTTCACCGAGCGGGAGATCGGCCCGCTGCTCGGCTTCGCCGACCAGGCGGCACTGGCGCTGGAGCTGGCGGAGCGGCGTCGGGACGCCGAGCAGCTGGTGCTGCTGGAGGACCGCGACCGGATCGCCCGCGACCTGCACGACCTCGCCATCCAGCGGCTCTTCGCGACCGGGATGACGCTGCAGAGCGCGTCCCGGTTCATCGAACACCCGGGTGCGTCGGACCGGGTGCTCCGTGCGGTCGGCGACCTGGACGAGACCATCAAGATCATCCGATCGACGATCTTCGGGCTCCGCGCGCGCGAGGAGCGCGGCGGGCAGGGCCTGCGGGCCAGGGCCATGCGGACGGTCGAACGGGCGCAGGCGGTCCTGGGCTTCCCGCCCCGGCTGAGCATGGAGGGCCTGCTGGACACCGACGTCCCGGCGGAGGTCGCGGAACACGTCGTGGCCGTCCTGGGGGAGGCGCTGAGCAACGCCGCCCGGCACGCGAAGGCGAACCGCGTGGAGGTCGCGCTGCACGCCACCGGGCAGCGGGTCGTACTGACGGTGCAGGACAACGGTGTCGGCGTCCCCGCGCAGGGGCGGCGCAGCGGCCTGCGCAATCTCGCCGAGCGGGCGGAAGGCCTCGGGGGCGCGTTCGAGGTGATCAGCCCGACCGAGGGAGGCACCCGGCTGACCTGGTCCGCCCCGCTGGCGTGAGGACCGGCCGGCCGCGCTCGCGGGGTCGGCCACGGCTCGCGGGGCCTGGCGGGCCGGTCATGCCTCGCGGGTGTTCGCGGGGCCGGTCACGGCTCGCCGGGGGGTGAACCGGGCAGGGAACGCCCGGTCACCAGTTCCGGGCGGATGCGGATGGTCACGTGGCCGGCGGCCGGTTCCGCGGGCGTGGGCACGACGGCGGGAACGGGGCGGCCCTCCGGGGCGTCGGCGGTGACGGCCGCCCGCCCGAGGACGGTGACGCTCCAGCCGCTGCCGTCAGCCTCGCTGAGTTCGCCCACCTCGAAGGCGACCACCGCGTCGGCGACCGCCCGGGCGATCTCGGAGTCGGCGTCGGCGCGGAACAGGACGCTGCCGTCCGCCGCGATCCGGTGACGGACCGGCATGACGGCCGGCAGCGCACCAACGGTATAGACCAGTCGGCCGACGGCTGTCCCGCTGAGAAGCCTCAGGCACTGCAGCTCGTCCAGTGGTGTGAATTCGGCGGTCATGGCATCCATGCTCGGCGGGGGCACGTCCTTCCGCGAGGGGCTGATGGTCCCCCGAAGGCCCCGGGTGGTCCCCGGACACCGGGTGCTTTCGGCCCGGGCGCGGGTGCCGCTCAGACGGCCCGGCCGCTCAGACGGTCCGGCGGGTCGGACGGCCAGGCGGGTCAGAGGGTTCGGCGGGCCGACTGCGGGTCCTGGCCGGTCAGCACCTGGTTGGCGATGATCGCGGCCTGGACCCGGCGCTCCACACCGAGCTTGGCGAGCAGCCGGGAGATGTGGTTCTTGACGGTCTTCTCGGCGAGGAAGAGCCGCTGGCCGATCTGCCGGTTGGTCAGGCCCTCGCCGACCAGGGCGAGGATCTCCCGCTCGCGGTCGGTGAGCTGCGGGAAGTCGGACGGCTGCTGGGCCGCGGCCTCACCGCGCAGCCGGGCCATCAGCCGGGTGGCGGCACCGGGATCGAGCATGGACTGCCCGGAGGCGACCGTGCGGACCGCGGAGACGAGGTCGGTGCCGCTGATCTGCTTGAGGACGTACCCGGCCGCGCCGGCCATGATCGAGTCGAGCAGGGCCTCCTCGTCGTCGAAGGAGGTGAGGATCAGGCAGGCCAACTCCGGCATGCGGGAGCGCAGTTCGCGGCAGACGGTCACGCCGTCGCCGTCGGGCAGGCGCATGTCCAGGATCGCGACGTCCGGGCGCAGGGCGGGAACGCGGGTGAGCGCCTGCGTCATCGTGGAGGCCTCGCCGACCACCGTGAAGCCGGGCTCCGCGTCCAGCAGGTCGTGCACACCCCGTCGGACCACCTCGTGGTCGTCGAGGAGGAACACCTTCACCGGCTCGCCCGCGTCGGCCACCGTGTCGTCCGCCATCACCGCTCCGTGCTCAGCCCGCCCCAGGGGCAGGTCGTACAGATCTCACCGCAGTGTGCCGGATATCGGGGCGCGCCGGTAGGGCCGGACGGCCCTATCCCACGACCCGAGGCATTGCCGACGGCGGCGGAACCGGGACCCAGGGCGCTACCGACGGTGGCGGGACCGGGACCCAAGGCGCTGCCGACGGGACCTTCAGCCCTCGGCCCGGCGGGCCGGCGCGCGGCAGTCTGAAGCCCACCCGGAAAGGAACTCCGATGACCCGTCTGCAGAGCCGTCCCGCCCCCGCCGTCCTGGTGACGACCCGTGGTGAGGTCTCCCTGGCCGCGCCCGACTACGCCCGGACCAAGCTGCTCGCCGTACTCGAACGTCTCGATGAGCCGGTCCTCTCCGTTCGGGTGAGGCTCACCCAGGAGCCCAACCACGCCGTGGCCAGGCCGTCGACCGCCCAGGCCACGATCGATCTGAACGGCCGTCCGGTGCGGGCCCATGTCGCCGCCGCCACCATGCAGGAGGCCGTCGACCTGCTCCAGGACCGGCTGAACGCCAGGATCGCCCGGGTCCGGGCCCACCGGCACCACCACCGCCACCACGCCGGGCAGCTCGCCGCCGCGGGGCGCGAACACCGGCCGCAGCGCCGGGTGTTGGGTGCCGAGGAGCGCCGCATCGTGCGGCACAAGAGCTACAGCCTCGCGCGTCAGAGCACGTGGGCGGCGGTGTTCGAACTGGAGGCGATGGATTACGACTTCCACCTGTACACCGACGCGGTGACGGGCTGCGACAGCGTCGTCCACCACGACGGCGAGACGGGGGAGTACCGGATCGCGTCGGCCGGAGCGGCGCCGGAGACCGAGCCGGGCATCTCGGTGAGCACCCACGAGGCGCCCGAACTGACCGTCGCCGACGCCGTCTCGCGGCTCGACCTCAGCGGCCTGCCCTTCGTCTTCTTCACCGACAGCGAGACCGGGCGCGGCAATGTGCTGTACCACCGGTACGACGGCCACTACGGCGTCATCACCCCCGTGCGGTAGCCGGGGCGAGCCGACCCGGCGGGGCCGCTCCCCGGCCGCCCCGGGTCGGCCCCGCCCCGTCCCGGCCCCCGTCCCGGCCCGATCGTCAACGGCCCGCCACCGAAGCCACGGTGGCGGGCCGTCGGCGTGCGGTGTGCGGCCGTGCGGCATTCGGCGGCGGTCGCGCGGCGGAGGCCGGAAGCCGTAAGCCCGATGCCGCGCCCACCCGGGGATGGACGCGGCATCGGGGCGTCGCGGGCTCAGCCGAAGGCGGTCTTCAGTGCCTGGAACGCCGTCTTCGGGTCGGACAGGGCGTGGTAGACCGGCGGAATCGGATTATCGAGGCCGAGCAGCCGGTAGACGGCGTGCATGGCGCCGCGCACCGAGTACTCGACGGTGAAGACGACGTCCTCGGGAATCTCGACGAACTGGCCGAGGAAGGCGAAGTTCCGGGCGCCGTGCGGGATCACCAGCGGCCGGTCGTGGACACCGCGCCGGACGAACTGGCTGGTGATGTAGGGCATCATCACGGTGGTGACCGTGGTGGTGGCGCGCACCTCGTCGGCGATGTCGTCGAAGCCGAGCTGGCCGAGGAGTTCGTCCAGGATCTCCCGGCCGGTCGACTCGGCCATCGCCTTGCCGGTGTGCTCGCCGGGCGTGTCGATGAACAGGCCGTAGCCCCACAGGGTGAGGACGTCCTCGGGCTGGCCCTCGAAGTGCGGCGGGCGCGGCACCACGACGGACATCAGCCAGGGCGAGTCCTTGAACGTCATCAGCGCACCGGTGCCGGGGGCGTTGCCGGAGAACTCCTCGATCCGCTTCAGCAGGGCGGGGCTGCGCATGGTCAACGTGAAGGACTGCCAGGCGGCTTCGGCGATGTTGCCGTTGAAGACGGCGGGCCGGCCGAAGTCGGGGGCCTTGCGGGAGAGCGTCTCCCAGAGTGCCCAGCCGCCGTCGCGCTTGTCGCGGACCAGCTCGGCCACGGTGTCGTCCGAGCCGTAGGCGGCGTCCGCGGTCATCGAGCCGAGGGTGATGAACGCCAGGTCGGGATCGGCGAGTTCGAGGGTCTCCGGCCGGCCGTCCCGGTCGAGGTGGAGGCGCTTGGCGCGGCGGATGCCGCGGTCCTCGGTGAAGTCGACGTCCCGCACCGTGACGCCGTGCTCGAAGCGCACCCCGCGCTCGGTCAGCCACCGGACGAGCGGCCGGACGATCGAGTCGTACTGGTTCAGCCGGGTTCGGCGGACCCCGGAGAGGGTGTGGATGCGCGGGAACTCCTGGACGAAGCGCAGGAAGTAGCGCTTGAGCTCGATCGCGCTGTGCCAGTTCTGGAAGGCGAAGGTGGTGCGCCACATCGCCCAGAAGTTGGTGGCGAAGAAGTGTTCGGAGAAGAACTCGTCGATCCGCCGGGGGCCGATCACCGACTCGGGCAGGGCCAGCAGACGGGCGAGTTCCATCCGGTCGCGGGTGTCCAGGCCGAGTTGCGAGGCGTCCAGGATGCGGTGGTCCCGGTCGATCAGGCGCGCCTTGGCGTCGGTGGGCCACTGTTCGTTGAAGGCGAGGATCTCCTGTCGGACCGTCCGGTCCGGGTCGTCCAGGGTGGGGATCGTCTCCAGGAGGTTCCACAGGCAGGTGTACGCCTCGTCCTCCAGCATCCGCCCGCCGCGCGTCACGTAGCCCTGTTCGGCGGCTCCCCGGCCGTCCAGTGAGCCGCCGGCCAGGGGGAGCTCCTCCAGGACGTGGATGTTCTCACCGGGGAACTCGCCGTCCCGGATCAGGAAGGCCGCTGCGGCGAGGGAGGCGATGCCGCCCCCGACGAGGTAGGCCTTGGTCTCCCGCGAGCTGTCGATCATGGTTTCTCCGGATGTGCGGGTCGGCGCCCCTGGGCGCCCTGCGTCGGGTCGGCAGGCTGCTTCCAGCCTTCTGGGACCGGGGCGGTGGCCGCGAGGGCCGAGTGGTCCCGGCCGCGGGACCACTGGTCCCGGGCGGTCGGGTCGTGACCACCGGACGTCCCCGGGGCGGCCGCGCGGTACGCTGAGCGGTTCCGGTGGCTCGATCCGATCCGAGCCCGTTCCGTCCTTCCGAAGGAGACACCTCTCGTGGCCAGCCCGACCCAGACGCTGGAGTTCCAGGCGGAGACCCGCCAGCTGTTGCAGCTGGTGATCCACTCGATCTACTCGAACAAGGACATCTTCCTGCGCGAGCTGATCTCCAACGCCTCCGACGCCCTCGACAAACTCCGCCTGGAGTCCCTCACCGACAGCGGCCTCGGTGTCGACACCTCCGACCTGCACATCAGGCTGGACGTCGACCGGGACGCCCGCACCCTGACGGTACGGGACAACGGCATCGGCATGACCCGCGACGACGTCGTCGACCTGATCGGCACCATCGCCAAGTCCGGCACCGCGAGTCTGCTGGCCAAGATCAAGGAGGCCAAGGACGCGGAGGCGGCGCAGAGCCTGATCGGCCAGTTCGGGGTCGGCTTCTACTCGGCGTTCATGGTCGCGGACAAGGTCGCCCTGCACACCCGCCGGGCCGGCACCGAGCAGGGCACCGTGTGGGAGTCCGACGGTGAGGGCACCTACACGATCGCGGAGGCCGGTGACCTGCCGGTCGGCACGTCGGTCACGCTGCACCTCAAGCCCGCGGACGGCGAGGACGGGCTGGGCGACTACCTGGCCGCGTGGAAGATCCGCCAGATCGTCAAGCAGTACTCGGACTTCATCCGCTGGCCCATCCGGATGGCCCCCGAACCCGCGGGCACCGGCGCCGGGTTCGGAGCCGAGACCGGCACCGAGTCCGGCACGGAGTCCGGCACCGAAGGCGAAGCCGCGGGCGAGCGCGGGGACGAGCTGGAGACGCTGAACTCGATGAAGGCGCTGTGGGCCCGTCCCCGCAGCGAGGTGACCGAGGCCGAGTACAACGACTTCTACCAGCAGATCAGCCATGACTGGCAGCCCCCGGCCGAGACCGTCCACATGCGCGCCGAGGGCACCTTCGAGTACGAGGCGCTGCTGTTCATCCCCTCCCACGCCCCGTTCGACCTGTTCTCCCATGACGCCAAGCGCGGTGTGCAGCTGTACGTCAAGCGGGTGTTCATCATGGACGACTGCGACGCGCTGATGCCGAACTACCTGCGGTTCGTCAAGGGGGTCGTCGACGCCCACGACCTGTCGCTGAACGTCTCCCGCGAGATCCTGCAGCACGACCGCCAGATCACCGCCGTGCGCCGGCGCCTCGTCAAGAAGGTCCTCGGCGCCCTCAAGGAGATGCGGGCCGGCAGGCCCGACGCCTACACCGCGCTGTGGGAGCAGTTCGGCCGGGTCCTCAAGGAGGGCCTGATCGAGGACCGCGACAACACCGACGCGCTGCTGGAACTGGTCAGCGCCGCCTCGACCGACGACGCGGAGAAGACGACCACGCTGCGCGAGTACGTCGCGCGGATGAAGGACGGCCAGGACACCATCTACTACCTGACCGGCGAGAACCGGGCCATGGTGGAGAACTCCCCGCACATGGAGGCGTTCACCGCCAAGGGGTACGAGGTCCTGATCCTCACCGACCCGGTCGACGAGGTCTGGACCGACCAGATCCCCGCCTTCGACGGCCACCGCTTCCAGTCCATCGCCAAGGGCCAGGTCGACCTCGACGGCGACGCCGAGGGTGACGGCGGCGACGAGGCGAAGACCGAGAAGGCCCAGCGCGAACAGGACTTCGCCGCCCTCCTCGGCTGGCTCCAGAACGCCCTGGCCGACCACGTCAAGCAGGTCCGCCTCTCCACCCGCCTGACCACCTCCGCCGCGTGCCTGGTCGGTGACGCGCACGACCTGACCCCCACCCTGGAGAAGATGTACCGGGCCATGGGCCAGGAACTCCCGCCCGTCAAGCGGATCCTGGAACTCAACCCCACCCACCCCCTGGTCACCGCCCTGCGCCAGGCACACGAGGCGAACGCCGACGACCCCGCGCTCGCCGACACCGCCGAACTCGTCCACGGCAGCGCCCTGCTCGCCGAAGGCGGCGACCTGCCCGACCCGGCCCGCTTCACCCGCCTGCTGACCGACCGCCTCACCCACACCCTGTAACCCCGCCCGGGGTGCGGCCCGCCCACGCCGACCGGCCCGGCCGGCCGCACCCCGCGCGTGTGTCGCGTGTGTGTGGGCAGCGGGCCCGGCGAGGGCGGGCGCGGGCCGGTGCGGTGGCTGGGGTAGCGTTCCTCTGTCCACCAACCGGCCCGCCCCGTCGGGCTCTTGAGCGGAAGCCCCGATGATCGAAGCCGGCTACTCGGCCGCCCCTGCCGTCTTGCCCGTGTTCGTCGTCCTCGCCCTGATGAGCTCGGCCGGAACCGCGTGGTGGGCCCGCCGGAGGGGGTGGCCGTCGCGCCGGCGGTGCTGTGGGGGTTGAGTCTGGCGGGCGAGGTGGCGGTGACGCCGACGGCCGCCGGGTACACGGGGCGCCCGAGTTGCACGTGGCGGCCGCGGTGCTGGGTGCGGTGCCGGATGCGGACCGGCACGGCACGGCCTGAGCGGCACGGTGCACGGCGCGCCCCGGGGCGGTCCGGGGCGCCCCGGGACGGCCCAGGGCGCCCCGGGGCGTAAGGTCGGGATACCCTGCGGGGGTAACAAGGGGCAGTGCGGAGGACGGGAGGCGGAGGATGGCGCGCTCGCGGTCGCGGGTGTTCGGTCCGCCGGTGCCATGGGCGCCGCGCCTGCTGCTGCTCGCCGCGCTGCTGCTCGGCATCGTGACCATGCACACCCTCGGTCATCCGAGCGGCGGGCACGGTGGCTCCGGCGGGCACGAGGGCCCGGGGACGCACGCCTCCGCGATGCACCCGGCGGGCGCCGTCCACCACGGACCGGCCGTCGAGCCCGTCCGCTACGCCGCCTCCGCGGCTGACCTCGCCGCCGACCCCGCCGCCCCCGGCGGCATGGACCCGATGACGGTCTGCCTCGCCGTCCTGGCCGGCTGGACCCTGGTGTTCCTCCTCGCCGGCTCGCTGCTGCGCCACAGCGGTGACGCCGCCGCCGACGTACGGGCCCGGCTGCTGCGGGCCGTACGCGCGCTGCCCCCGCCCGGAGGCGGGCGGATACTCCTCACCCGGCTTTCGGTGCTGCGTCAGTAGGCGCGCGCCCGCCGTTCCGTGCCCGCGCCCGCTCAGGGGCGCCCACGCGCACATCAACGCGCCCGCTCGCACTCCCGAGTGCCCGCGTGCGGAACGGCCGACGCGACGTCCTGCACACCCACACACCGCACGAGGTGCACTCCGTCATGCGCACACCCACCCGTCGTACCGTCCTCGGCGCCGCGCTCGCCGCCGCCGGGACCGGCCTGCTCACCGCCTGCTCCTCCGACTCGATGAAGGGCATGGACCACGCGTCCATGGGCCACGGCCCCACGGGCGGAGCGACCGCGACCGCCGCCCCGGCCGGCTACCTCGCCCCGAACGGCCCCGAAGTCGCCGCCGCCGAGGCCGCGCGCAACCCGGGCCCGGAGCGCAGGGTCGCGCTCACCGCCACCGAGACCACCCTCGACCTGGGCGGCCGCACCGTCCGCAGCTGGGCGTACGGCGACCGGCTGCCCGGCCAGGAGGTGCGCGCCACCCTCGGCGACACCCTCGCCGTCACCCTGGCCAACCACCTGCCGCAGGCCACCTCGCTGCACTGGCACGGCCTCGCGCTGCGCAACGACATGGACGGCGTCCCGGGCCTGACCCAGGCCGACGTCAGGCCTGGCGCCTCCTTCGAGTACCGCTTCGCGCTCAGCCACCCGGGCACCTACTGGTTCCACCCGCACTCCGGCGTCCAGCAGGACCGCGGCCTGTACGCCCCGCTGATCGTCGAGGACCCGAAGGAGCCGCTCGCCTACGACAGGGAGTGGGTCGTCGTCCTGGACGACTGGGTGGACGGCGTCGACGGCAGCACCCCGGACGCCGTCCTCGCCGAACTCGCCAAGGGCATGGGCGGGATGGGCGGGATGTCCGGAATGGACCACGCGGGCGGCATGGACCACACGGGCGGCTCCGGGCACGACATGTCCGGGATGCCGGGCATGAACGCGGCCGGCACACCCGGCACGCCCGGCACGGCCGCCGGCCCGAGCCGGATGCTGATGGGCGCCCGGAGCCCACTGCTGGGTGGCGACGCCGGCGACGTCGCGTACCCGTTCCACCTGGTCAACGGCAGGCTCGCCAGCGCGCCCGAGACCTTCACCGCCAAGCCCGGCGACCGGATCCGGATCCGGCTGGTCAACGCCGGCGGCGACACCGCCTACCGGGTCGCCCTCGGCGGCCACGAGCTGACCGTCACCCACACCGACGGCTTCCCGGTCGAACCGGCCACCACCCAGGCGCTGCTGCTCGGCATGGGCGAGCGCTACGACGTCCTGGTCACCGCCAAGGACGGCGCCTTCCCGCTGACCGCGCTGGCCGAGGGCAAGAACGCCACCGCCCTGGCCGTGCTGCGCACCGGCGGCGGTGCCGCGCCCGACGCCGCCGTCCGCCCGGCGGAGCTGGACGGCCGGCTGGTCACCGCCGGGCAGCTCAAGGCCGCCCAGGGCGTCCGGCTGCCCGCCAAGGCGCCGGACCGCACGGTGAAGCTGGAGCTCACCGGCGGGATGGCGAAGGCCGACTGGGCGTTCGACAACCGCAAGTACGACCCGGCGCAGCGCCACCCGGTGGCGGCGGGCGAGCGGGTGCGGCTGGAGTTCCGCAACAGCACCGGCATGTGGCACCCCGTCCACCTGCACGGCCACAGCTTCGCGCTGCCCGGCGACGGCCCGCGCAAGGACACCGCGGTCGTGCTGCCGGGCACGACCCTGACCGTCGACTTCGACGCCGACAACCCGGGCCTGTGGATGGTGCACTGCCACAACGTCTACCACGCGGAGACGGGCATGATGACCGTCCTCGGCTACCGGGCCTGACCCGCAAGCCCCCCCCCGCGGAAATGATCCCGGGTTTCACCCCGGGAGTGGCCCCGAACCGGCGCGACGGTTCGGGGCCACTCCGTTCGCGGCACCCGACCCACCACGCCGTGCCACCGCGCCGACCTGCGCGGCCATGACGTTTTCTTAACGCGGGCCGGTAGCGGATTCTTAACGCCCGTCGCATAGCGTGTCGCTCTGCCGTCGCCCGACGGCGTTTTTACGGGGTCTTTAAACAAGAGGTGCAAGGTGGTTTCGTCGGGTTCGACGGAGACGGCGGAGTCGGATGCGCCGTCGGCGCGAATACGCCTCCGCAGCTGGCTGCTGGAGGACGTGACCGCGGAGAAGCCGGCGCAGACGTCCTCGGCGCAGGGCGCCCCCGAGGCGTCGGACGAGGCCGCGGCGGCGGGGGACTCCGCCGCGCCCGCCGCGCAGGGTGGGCACGTCGGCCAGCGCTGGTGGCGGGTGATGTGCCTGACCGGCCTGGACTACTTCTCGACGCTCGGCTACCAGCCGGGCATCGCCGCCCTCGCCGCGGGCGTGCTGTCGCCGATCGCCACCATCGTGCTGGTGGTGGTCACCCTGCTGGGCGCGCTGCCGGTCTACCGGCGGGTGGCCAAGGAGAGCCCGCGCGGCGAGGGCTCGATCGCGATGCTGGAGCGGCTGCTGTCGTTCTGGAAGGGCAAGCTGTTCGTCCTCGCGCTGCTCGGCTTCGCGGCCACGGACTTCCTGATCACCATCACGCTGTCCGCCGCCGACGCGAGCGCGCACCTGGTGGAGAACCCGCACCTGACGGGCTTCCTCGGCGGCAAGCAGGTGCTGATCACGCTGATCCTGGTGGCCCTGCTCGGCGCGGTCTTCCTCAAGGGCTTCAGCGAGGCGATCGGCCTGGCGGTGTTCCTGGTCGGGACGTACCTGGTGCTGAACGTGGTCGTGGTGGCCGTCGGCCTCTGGAAGATCATCGAGGCGCCGCACGTAGTCACCGACTGGACGGACGCGCTGACCGCCCAGCACGGCAACCCGATCGTCATGGTGGGCGTCGCCCTGGTGACCTTCCCGAAGCTGGCGCTGGGCCTGTCCGGCTTCGAGACCGGCGTCGCCGTGATGCCGCACATCAAGGGGGACCCGACCGACACCGAGGCCGACCCGGTGGGCCGGATCCGCGGCACCCGCAAGCTGCTGACCACCGCCGCCGTGATCATGAGCTGCTTCCTGATCACCACCAGCTTCATCACCACGCTGCTCATCCCGGCCGACCAGTTCAAGGCCGGCGGCGACGCCAACGGCCGAGCCCTGGCGTACCTGGCGCACGAGTACCTGGGCGGCGCCTTCGGCAGCGTCTACGACCTCTCCACCATCGCGATCCTCTGGTTCGCGGGCGCCTCCGCGATGGCGGGCATGCTCAACCTGCTGCCCCGCTACCTGCCGCGCTACGGCATGGCCCCGCACTGGGCCCGCGCGGTGCGGCCGATGGTGATCGTGCTGACCCTGATCGCCTTCCTGGTCACCTGGATCTTCGACGCGGACGTGGACGCCCAGGGCGGCGCGTACGCGACCGGCGTGCTGGTGCTGATCAGCTCTGCCGCCATCGCGGTGACCATCGCCGCCTACCGCAAGCGCGAGCGCGGCTGGACCATCGCCTTCGCGGTCATCGCGGCGATCTTCCTCTACACCACCGTGCTGAACGTGCTGGAGCGGCCGGACGGTCTGAAGATCGGCGCCTGCTTCATCGCCGGGATCATCCTGGTCTCGCTGCTCTCCCGGCTGCGCCGCGCCTTCGAGCTGCGCGTCACCAGCGTGGCCATGGACGACGTGGCGGAACGTTTCATCAGGGACTACGCGCACCGACCGCTGCGCCTGATCGCCAACGAGCCGAGCCACCGCGACATCGCCGAGTACCGCGACAAGATCCGCCAGATCCGCGCCGACAACGACATCCCCGGCGAGGACGACCTGGTCTTCGTCGAGGTGACCGTCCGCGACGCCTCCGACTTCGAGGCCGAGCTGACCGTGCGCGGCGAGGTGCTGCACGGCCGCTACCGGGTGCTCACGCTGGAGAGCTCCAGCATCCCGAACGCGCTCGCCGCGCTGGCGCTGAACATCCGGGACCGCACCGGGCAGCAGCCGCACCTCTACTTCGAGTGGACCGAGGGCAACCCCTTCGCCCAGTTCCTGCGGTTCTTCCTGTTCGGACAGGGCGAGGTCGCGCCGGTCACCCGCGAGGTGCTGCGCGAGGCCGAGCCGGACCGCTCGCGCCGCCCGCGGGTCCACGTCGGCTGACGTCCGTCCGGAAGCCAGTCGCACGACGGCCCGTCCGCTCCGGGTGAGTGGACGGGCCGTCGGCGTTCCCGGGGGCAACAGGACGCCGCCCGCGCCGGGGCGGGCGCGGGCGGCGGGTCGATGGATTCTGGAAGGGGTCAGGAGGGGAGGACGAGGACCATGCCGGGCTGGATGAGGTCCGGGTCCTCGCCGATGGTGTCGCGGTTGAGCTCGAAGAGCGCGGGCCAGCCGCCGGGGACGTCCAGGTTCTCGGCGAGTTCGCCGAGGGTGTCGTACCGGCGGACGGTCCAGGTGCCGTCCTCCGAGACGGTCGACGCCCGGGCGGCCGCCGGGGGTGGCTGGACGGCCTCGCGGCCCTTGCCGCGGGCGGCGCGGGCGCCACAGACGGGCCAGGGGGAGAGGCCGCGGCGGTCGGCGAGGTGCTGGGCGACGGCGATCTGCTGCTCGCGGGTGGCGAGGTCGGCACGCGGTGCGTAGGCGAGGCCGCCGTTCTCCCGCCACGTGGGCTGGTTGAACTGGAGGCCGCCGTAGTAGCCGTTGCCGGTGTTGATGCGCCAGTTGCCGTTGCTCTCGCAGGACGCCACGCGGTCCCAGTCGTACGAGCCGCCGTCCGACCTCCCGGGGTCGGACCCGGTGGCGCGGCCCGGTGGCGCGGCGTGGGCCGCGGGGGCGGCGAGGGCCACGGAGAGGGCGCAGAGCGCGGTCGGGACGATACGGCGTAGACGGGCGGTGGGAGGCATGCGCGGCTCACAGACTCGGGGACAAGGACCCGCGCCGTCCGCGGACGGCGCACTCCCACCCATGCACGTCGGACGGGATGCTCCCGCGCCGACACGTCCGACAGGTCACCCGCACGGCCGCCCGGGACCACCCCGGCGGCCCGCGGCCGATCGGCCGTCACCCTCACGGTCCGCCACCGACCCACAGTGGCCCGGACGTTCTCGAAGAAGGGTGCGAACGATGACGATCGATCAGGGCGCCGCGCGGGCCGAATCGGGCGTGATCGGCGGGTCGGGGCTGTACGCGCTGCTGGACGACGTGACCGAGCTACGGGTCGACACGCCGTACGGTCCGCCGAGCGACGCGCTGTTCCCGGGCGAGGTGGCCGGGCGCCGGGTCGCCTTTCTGCCGCGGCACGGGCGCGGCCACGGCCTGCCGCATCTGCTCGCACGCCCTGGACGGAGCCACCACCGGCCTGCCGGGCGTCCGCTGAGAACCCCCCGACGGCGTCCCCCGGCCGGCCGCGACCGGTCGGCCTGTCGGGGGACGGCGGTTCGGGTTCCGACGGCCACCGTTCGGGTTCCGACGGCGATCGTTCAGGTGCCGACGGCCACCGGCAGCTCGGCGAGGCGCCACTCCAGCATGCCGTCGTTGAGCCGGACCGCCCGCAGGCCGCGGGCGGTGAGCAGGCGGACGGCGTCGTAGGCCAACACGCAGTACTCGCCGCGGCAGTAGACGACCACCTCGGTGTCCGCGGGCAGTTCGTCCACCCGCTCGGCCAGCTCGTCGACCGGGATGGAGAGCGCGCCGGGGATGTGCCCGGCCAGGTACTCCTCGGCCGGGCGGACGTCCAGCACGACCACCTCGCCGGTCTCGGCGCGGGCGCGCAGCTCCTCGGTGTCGACCTCCCGCGCGCCGTCCTCGCCCAGGTAGGCGTCCAGTGCGGGCGGCACCGCCGCCTGGTGGCGCTCGGCGACCTTGCGCAGCAGGGCGAGCAGCTCGCCGACGTCCGGGCCGGAGAGCCGGTAGTGGATCCGGACGCCCTCGCGGCGGGTGGCGACGAAGCCGGCCTGCTTGAGTGCCTGGAGGTGGGCGGAGGCGGTGGTCAGGTTCAGCCCGGCCGCCTTGGCCAACGCGTCCACGGTGCGCTCGCCCTGGGCGAGCAGGTCGAGCAGCTCCAGCCGCTTTCCGCTGGCCAGGGCCTTGCCGCTGGCCGCGAACGCGTCGTACAGCTGTGCCTTCGCCTCGCTCTTGGCCATCTTGGTCACCGCTTCCTCCAGGGTTCCATGGAATATTGTACCGGGGCCTTTCTCCATAAATCCATGGAATATTGTTGATGCTGCCGGTCGCTGCGACCGAGCACACGACGCACACCGGAAGCACCCGTCGTCGACAAACCCACGCAGGAGAACCGATGAGCACCACGACCCCCGAAGCGCCCGCCCGGGAGGCCGCCCGACCGGTCCGGCTGGGCCTGCGGGAGAACTGGCTCCAGTTCTCCCTGCTGGTCGTGGTCACCGCCACCGTCGGCGGCCTGGTCGGGCTCGAGCGCACCACCGTGCCGCTGATCGGCTCCGAGGTCTTCCACCTCACCAGCGACCTCGCGGTCTTCTCCTTCATCATCGCGTTCGGCGTCACCAAGGCCCTCACCAACCTCGCCGCCGGTGCGCTGACCGCCCGCTTCCGCCGCAAGCGGCTGCTCGTCGCGGGCTGGCTCGTCGGCGTCCCCGTCCCGTTCGCCCTCGCCTGGGCGCCCTCCTGGGGCTGGATCGTGGCCGCCAACGTGCTGCTCGGCATCAACCAGGGCCTCACCTGGTCGATGACCGTCAACATGAAGATCGACCTGGTCGGCCCGGCCCGTCGCGGACTCGCCACCGGCCTCAACGAGGCGGCCGGCTACGCCTCGCTCGGCGCGACGGCCCTGGTCACCGGCTACCTCGCCACCTCCTACGGGCTGCGGCCGACGCCCGAGCTGATCGGTGCCGTCTTCGTCGTCGCCGGCCTCGCGCTCTCCCTGGCCGTCCGCGACACGGCGGCGCACGTCGCGCTGGAGCTCGCCCGGCACCCCACGCCCGACGGTGACGGCCCGCGCCCCGGCCTCTGGCAGACCTTCGCGCACACCTCCTGGCGGGACCGCTCGCTGCGCGGCGCCAGCCAGGCCGGCCTGGTCAACAACCTCAACGACGGCCTCACCTGGGGCGTCTTCCCGCTGCTGTTCACCGAGCACGGGCTCGGCCTGGCCGCGGTCGGCCTGATCAAGGGGCTCTACCCGCTGCTCTGGGGCTTCGGCCAGATCCCCACCGGTCACCTGGCCGACCGGATCGGCCGCAAGCCGCTGATTGTCACCGGCATGCTGGTGCAGGCCGCCGGCCTCGCCCTGGCCCTGGTGCTGCTCGACCGTCCGTTGTCGGCCGGCATCGTCTCGGCGGTGCTGCTCGGGCTCGGCACCGCGATGGTCTACCCGGCGCTGATCGCCGCCGTCTCCGACCACGCCCACCCGAGCCGTCGGGCCAACGCGCTCGGCACCTACCGGTTCTGGCGCGACATCGGCTACGCGGCCGGCGCCCTGCTCGCCGGAGTGCTCGCCGACGCCCTCGGCCTGCGTGCCACCATCGTGGCGGCGGCCGTCCTCACGGCGGCCTCCGGGCTGCTCGCCGCCCGGCTGATCCGCGAGCGGGCCGCACACTGATGCGCAGCCCCGAGGTCAACTTCCGTTTGCCGAAAGCGAATTCGATCGCGAAATCGAGGACGTCGGGCCTCTTGTCAAAGGTTAGGGAAGTTTCCTAACTTGATGTCATGTCCGAGACCGAGACCCCACGGCACTCCCGGCGTGACCTCCTCCGAGTCGGCGCGGCGGGCGGAGCGGCCCTCGCGACCGGCGGCCTCCTGCTGCCCGGTACCGCCCTCGCCGCCCCGGGCCCGACCGCCCTCGCCACCCCGACCGTCCCCGCCACCCCGACCGTCCCCGCACCCCGCAGCGAGCGGATCGCCGGATCCGCGCTGCGGCCCTTCGGCCGGCACCTCGCCTTCGGGGCCGACCCCTCCCAGCAGGTCGTCGTCTCCTGGCAGGTGCCGGACGCGGTGACCGCCCCCTTCGTCCGGCTCGGCGTCCAGCCCGGCGACTTCGGCGCCCCGATCGCCGCCGAGGTCCGCACCCTGGTCAGCAAGCTCTCCTGGCAGCACCCGGTCGAGGACCAGCCCCTGGTCAAGCCCACCACCGTCACCCAGTACTACCTGCACGCGCGGTTGGACCAGCTGATCCCGGACACCACCTACTACTACGTCGTGGGCCACCAGGGCCACGACCCGGCCGGTCAGGGCACCCGCCTCGGCGACATGGCGAGCTTCCGCACCGCGCCCGCTCCCGGCCGCGGCGCCGGGTTCACCTTCACCGCCTTCGGCGACCAGGGCATCGGGTACAACGCGGCCGCCACCGGCAACCTGATCGCCGGCCTCGACCCCGCCTTCCACCTCCACATGGGCGACCTCTCGTACGCCAACGCCGGGGGCAGCGGCAAGACCGACGACGCGTACGACGCCCGGCTGTGGGACTCCTTCTTCGTGCAGAACGACCCCGTCGCCTCCCGGACCCCGTGGATGCCGGCGATCGGCAACCACGAGATGGAGCCGTGGTACGGGGCCGACGGCTACGGGGGCATGCGCGCCCGGTTCACGACTCCCGACAACGCCTGGAACCAGTCCACGGGCATCTACTCCTGGCGGTACCAGAACGTCGGCCTGATCAGCCTCGACGGCAACGACGTCTGCTACAACACCCCGGCCAACCTCGACTACACCAAGGGCAAGCAGAAGAAGTGGCTGGAGAGCCGGCTCGCCGCGCTCCGCGCCGACACCGGCATCGACTTCATCGTCGTCTACCTGCACCAGTGCACCTACTCCACCTGCCACGACAACGGAGCCGAACTCGGCGCGCAGCAGGACTGGGCCCCCTTGTTCGACAAGTACCAGGTGGACCTGGTGCTCAGCGGCCACAACCACGTCTACGAGCGGACCGACCCCATCCGGGCCGGCAAGGCCACCCGCAAGGTCGCCTCCGGTGACACCGTCGACCCGGTGAAGGACGGCACCACCTACGTCGTCGCGGGCGGCGGTGGCGGCGGGCTCTACTCCTTCCCGGCGGCCGACACCTACCTCGGGCACGAGACCGCCAACGACAAGTCCGTCCCGATGGTGGTCTCCGACCGCGGTGGCCACAACCAGACCGTCAAGGTCACCTGGTCCAGGGTCCGCTACACCGGCTACTGCCTGGTCGCGGTCGACGTGACCCCCGCCGTCGCGGGCAGGCCCGCCCGGATGGAGGTGCGCTCCCTCACGGAGGACGGCACGGCGGTGGACCGGGTCACCGTGCAGCGGAGCCGACCGCAGACCCGGACCGGTTGAGTACTCCTACTCAGGCGGCCGGCGGTGCCACCCGGCGAGCATGGAGACGTCACCTCGCCGAAGTCCACGAAGGAACCGCCATGCTCAGCCGGATCGCCGGCACCCTGGTGCCCGTCCTCGGCCGCCTGTCCGTCACCTCCGAGGTGCCGGGCCCGATCGCCCCGGGCAGCATCGTCGCCGCCAACCACAGCTCGCTCGCCGACCCGGCCGTCGTGCTGGCCGCCCTCCGTCGGCTGGGCACCGAACCGGTCGTGATGGCGACCGCCGGGCTGTGGCGGGTGCCGGTGCTCGGCGCGGTGCTGCGGGCCGGCGGGCACATCCCCGTCCACCGCGGGACGGCCCGGGCGGCCACCGCCCTCGACCCGGCCGCCGAGGCGCTCGCGGCCGGCCGGGTCGTCCTGATCTACGGTGAGGGCGGCCTGCCGCGGCGCCGGGACTCCGGCGACACGGCACCGGGCGCCTTCCGCACCGGCCTGGCCCGGCTCGCGGCGGCCGCCGGCGCCCCGGTCGTGCCGCTCGGCCAGTGCGGCGCCCGCCGCCTCAGCTCCGGCGGCGCCGCCAAACAGCTCGCCGGATTCGCCACCGCCCCCCTGCGCCGCCCCGCCCTGCACGTCCACCTCGGCGCCCCGCTCCACCTGCCCGCCGACATCCCCGACGCCACGGCCGCCGCCCACCGGGCCGTCACCGCCGCCTGGCACATCGCCCAGCAGCGGTGCGGCCGGCGCTGATCCCGGCGCCGGGGCGCCAACTACGCTGGCGGGCATGGACTGGCTCGATCGGGTGGCGCGGCTGAGGCGCTGGACGAACAACGGTGTGCGGGCGCCGCACAAGCCACTGCTGCTGCTCTACGCCCTCGGCCGCCACCAGCAGGACGCGGACGGTGAACTCCGGTACAGCGCCGTCGAGGAGGAGCTGAGGCGGCTGCTGGCGGAGTACGGGCCGTCGCATCCGACGACTCCCGCGTACCCGTTCCACCACCTGGTCAGCGACGGAGTGTGGGAGGTCCGGACCGACCAGGGGGTGCGAGGGGCCGCTCAAGCCCGAGGCCTCCCGCGACGTCATCCGCTGTATCGCCCGAAGCATGTGAGACGGGAAGACCATGACTGTTCAGAACTGGCAGAAATCCTCATTCAGCGGCGACACCGCCAACTGTATCTACGTCGCAGCGGTGTCTGGTGGGGGCGTCAAGCTTCGCGAGAGTGATGACCCGGATGTCGTCATCATCATGCCGCCCGCTGTGCTCGGCGCCCTCCTGGACGGTGTCAAGGCTGGAGAGTTCGACCAGTTGGCGGGGTAGCCCGTCCCCTCATCCGCGGCCGGGGAAGATCCGGCCCAAGTGATAGTGCAGGACGGCGGTCGCCTCGGCCGCCGTCCGCTGCTTGAGCAGCACGCTGAGGCCCAGGCCGGCGGAGACGGCCAGGAGCACCACGGCCTCCTGACGGGGGTCCAGGCCGGGGGCGGTGTCCCCGGCCTGTCGGGCGGCGGTGAGTTGGGCGGCGAGGAAGGCCTCCATCTCGTTCGGCGCGGCCAGGAACGGCTGCCCGCCAAGGCCGGGATCGGTGACGGAGAGCACCGCGTACTCGGTGTAGACCAGGTGGAACGCCCGGCTCTCCTCGTCGGTCGGCACCGCCTCCAGCAGCACCGCCTCGATGATGCCGCGCGGATCACCGGCCGCCCCGCTCTCGCGTGCGCGCCGCTGCACGCGCTCGCCCATGCGGGTCGCCAGGCGGGTCATGGCGGCGAGCAGCAACTGTTCCTTGGTGTCGAAGTAGTACTGGACCAACCGCACCGAGACGCCCGCCTCGACGGCCACCGACCGCATGGTGACGGCGTGCAGTCCGCTGCTCGCCGCCGATCGCAGCAGGGCGTCGACGATGTGCGCCCGCCGCTCCTCGTGGTCCACCAGCTTCGGCATCGGGTTCCTTCCGGATATTTTTGTGGTACAACCATACCATCAAACAGGGGAGGGTGATCATGACCAGGACCACCGTCGGACACTTCGTCAGCGAGGCAGCCCGGGCGAAGTTCCTCGCGGCCTACGACCGGGCGATGGAACTCTGGCCGAGCCCGCGCCAGGAACTGGACGTCGAGACCGCCTACGGCAGCGTCCACGTCCACCGCTACGGCGCGGCGACCGGCGACCCGATCGTGCTGCTGCACGGCCACGCCGGACACCCGTCCAACTGGTACCCGCAGGTCGCCGCCCTCGGCGAACACCACCCCGTCTACGCGATCGACACCCTGGACGACCCCGGCCGCAGCGTCCAGCGCGCCGTCGCGGCCGGATCACCGGAGAACGCGGCCTGGCTGGGGGAGGTGCTGGCCGGCCTCGGGTTGGAGCGGGTGCACCTGGTCGGGGCCTCGTACGGCGGCTGGCTGGCACTCAACCAGGCCGTCCACGCCCCCGAGCGGCTGGCCTCCGTCGCGCCGCTCGACCCGGGCGGGATCGAGAAGGTGCCCGCGCGCTTCTACGTCCACCTGGTCGCCGGGCTGTTCGGCATGCTCGCCCCGCGTCCGCTGCGCCCGGCGGTCGGCCGGCTGCTGGCCAACCCCGCGCTGAGCGCGCCGCGTGAGATGACCGCGCCGCTGATGCTCGCGCTGCGGAGCTACAAGCCCAGCGGCCGCCCGCCGGTCCGGACGTTCACGGACGAGGAGTTGGCGTCGATCCGGGTGCCCGCGCTCGTCCTGCTGGGCAGGCGCAGTGCGCTGCTGCGGCCGCGCCGGGTGGTGGAGCGGGTCACCCGGCTGATCCCCGGAGTGCGGGCCGAGATCCTGGAGCGGGCCGGGCACGGGCTCAACCTGGAGCAGCCCGGAACGGTGAACGAGCGGCTGCTGGGCTTCATCGACGCGGTCGAGCGGGAGCGGCGGGCGGCGTAGCCGGGTGGCGGCCCGCGGTGCCCCGAAGGCCCCCGCCCGGTGGCGGGGGCCCGTCGGATCGCCCTGTGGCGCCGGCGTGTCAGGAGAACAGGCGGGCGTCGTTGTTCGCCGCGCTGTTGAGCGATCCCGCGTACCCCGCCGGGTAGGAGATCCAGAAGCCGTCGCTGATCTGGCTGACGTACACCGTGTGGCCGGTGTTGTTGACGATCGAGGCGGCGTTGCCGTACATGTTCTGGCCGTAGCCGGAGCCGTTCGCGTAGTGGGCGAAGGTGTAGTTGTGCAGGTCGAGGTTCTGGTTCGGCGAGAAGTTGTCGAACGATCCCCAGCCGACCCCCGGCGAGTTGTAGTACAGGCAGACGCTGCCGCTGGGGCAGGCCTCCACCCCGCCCGGGCCCGCCGCGTAGGCGCTCCCGGTGGCCAGGGCCACCGTGCCGGCCGTCAACGCCGCCACCGCCGCGATTCTGGCCGCACGCTGTCCGAACTTGATGCGCATTCCGTACTCCCGTCCCAGTCGACAGTGCAGGAAGGCCGGGCAGGCCGGGTCCCTTGCGGACCAGCGCCCCCGAGGCCTGGAACAGGCTGGCACGCCCGTCCCGTCCGCGCCACGGTTTCGCGCCGTTCCGGTTGTGCATACATGTGAAGGCGCCGGTCCCGGTCCTGCGGCGCTCATGCGGCCGAGCGCAGCGCGGTGGCCGCCCTCGCCTCGTCGTGGCGGCGCAGCACCAGTCGGGCGACGGTCGGGTGGGCGCCCAGGGGGGCGCTGGTCCAGGCGGCGGGAGTGGTGGCGGCGCGGCGGGCGAAGAGATCGGGGGAGAGCAGATAGGAGGCGAGGGCGACCTCGGGATGGCCGGCGGCCCGGAGCTCGGCGACCACCCGGTGCGGGGTGGGGGCGGCGGCCGAGAGGTGGGCGGGGAGGATCCTTCGGCCGAGGCGGGCGGCCGGCAGGGACGCCATCCGGGCGGTGCCGGCGAGGGCGGTGGGGTCGACTCCCGGCGCCGGTCCGCGGCCCTGATCGGGCTCGCGGGAGCGATCGGGGCGTTCGGCGGGGTGCTGGTGAACCTGGCGTTCCGGCGGTCCTTCCTGGTCGGCGGCAACGGGAACGCGGCGTACGGGGGATTCCTGGTGGCGTACGCGGGTTGCTCCGCGCCGACCTGGGTGGTCTGGCTCCGGCGGCGGTGACGGTCGGCGGCGGTCGGCGGCGGGGGCTGGGCTGTTGGCATGACGGTCAGGACGGCCCGGCGCGCGGGCGGTTCTGCAGGCGACTAGCGTCGGCCGCGACACGTCCTCGGACCCCGGAGGCCGCAGTGCAGCGGTGGATCATCACGACGGTACTCACCTCGGCCCTCATCGGCGTCACCGCGCTCGCCGGCGCCGCCGTGCCCGCCTGGGCCGACGACGACCCGGTCGCCACCACCGTCATCCTCGGTGAGGCCGTGATCGACCCCAAGGCCGCCGGCCGGGTCCGCGTGGAGATCGGGTACGTCTGCGCGAACGCGGAGGAAGCCCGCTCGCTCACCGTCTCGGTGGAACAGAAGGACCCGGAGGACACCACCGCCACCGCCTTCGGCTCCAGCCGGACGGCGGAAGCGGACATCGTCTGCGACGGGACGCCGCAGACCCGGGAGGTCATCGTCCAGTCCAAGACCTACAACTGGCTCCCGGACGTCGACGCCATCCTGACCGCCACCGTCGCCGACCTCGGCGCCACCCCGCCCGCCGCCGCCGACGCCAAGCGGGTCACGCTGGCCACCGCTGAGTGATGCGTTCCCGCGCCCGGGCCGCCGCCCTGGCGCTGCTGCTCGCAGCCGGTCCCGCCCTGACCGGCTGCGTCAGCGCGCTGGTGGGGCCGGCGCCGGAGGAGACCAGCAGCCCCGCCGTCGCGTCGCCGTCCCCGGCGAACTCCCCGGCGGCCTCACCCAGCCCGCCCGTCGTCGCCGGGACGGTGACGGCGCGCGACTTCTCCTTCGAGCCGGCCGACTTCACCGCCGGCCCCGGCGCGGTGGTCACCGTGACCAACACCGGCACCACCGCCCACACCCTCACCGCCCAGGACGGCACCTTCGACACCGGCCCCGTCGCCCCGGGCGCCACGGCCACGGTGACGGCGCCCGGCCAGCCCGGCGCGTACGCGTACCTGTGTTCCTTCCACCACTTCATGCGCGGCATTCTGACCGTGTCCTGAGGGGCGATTGCCCTACGCTCGTGCCCTGCACCTGGGGAGGGCACGAGGGATGGCCGACAGCACGTCGAACACGATGAGCGGCACGGTGAACGGGCTGGCCGTGCAGGCCGAGACCGTCAATTTCGTCGGGGGCCTGCCCCAGGTGGTGCCGGACACCGCCGACGACTGGGTGAAGCTCGTCGCACGCTCGCGCGTCTGGAAGCACGTCCGGGAAGGCTGGGGTGTCGAGCCCTATCGGCGTGTCGTGCTGGAGGCAGTCGGCGAGTTGGCCCGGCTGCGGGACGAGACGGTGCTCGCCGAGGACCCTTGGCAGGACCCCGGGATCGCGGAACGCTTCGCGAAGCGGGTCGGTTGGCTGCTCGGCGATGAGCGGCTTGGCCTCTACCCGGCGGAGGCAGCGCTGCTGGTGGTACTGCCGTTCCTCTACCGTGTCCGCTCGCTGCGCCTGGCGGCGGCGCGGGTATCCGCCCGCCCGACCGACCTTGTGCCGTCAACTGATGGTGGCGACCGCTCGGCCTACGAGCAGTTCATCGAGTCCCACGACCTGCTCGTGGGTCGCACCCGAACCCGCCCCGCCTCTGCCGTGCCCCTCGGCTGGTGGCTCTTCCACCGCTGGCTCGACCAGCACGAGGACCTCGCCGACCCCGAGGGTGTGCAGGAGATCCTCGGTCGACTCCCGGCTCTTGCCGACCTCGGCGAGACCTTCGCACTCAAGCGGGTCTGCGCCCTGCTGCACGGCCTGCGCCGGGGACCCGACGTCGGCAACCGTGACTACCTGGCGAGCCTCCGCGTGGACGACCACCTGAGGGCCCCTGGCGAACAGCAGGTCCGGGAGCAACGGTTGGCCCTGCTGCTGGCGCTGGCATACGGGACCGCCATCGAGATGACGGCTCTGCCCGAGATCGTGGCCGAACACCTGGGTATTCCGGACGAGGTCGACCTCACCGCCCTGCGCCGGACCTTGGACGAGGCCGCGTGGGGTGGCTCGTACGACCTTCCGGTACTGCGTGCCGAGTGCCGCCACGAGGCGGTGGTCGAGGGCCTGCACGAGTACACGGCCCGGGCCGACGAACTCCTCCACGCCGTCCGCCGCGTCCTCACCGATCACCCGCTCCCGACCCGCCTCACCTCGGACGAAGCCGTCCCCGCCACTGGTGCGTTCACCGGCTGGGCACGGTTCCGCATGGACGAACGCCGGGTGCGCAGTCTGCTGATGGGCGTGGAGCTGTATCGCGACCGGGACTTGGCCGTTCGCGAGCTCTACCAGAACGCCCTCGACGCCTGCCGGTACGCGCGAGCCAGGGTGCAGTACCTGGACCGGTCACGTCCCTCTTACCTGGGCGGCGGGACTTCCTACGACGGCCGCATCGAGTTCCGCCAAGGCGTGGACGAGGACGGCCGCGCCTACCTGGAATGCCAGGACAACGGCGTCGGCATGGGCGAGGAGGAGTTGCGAGGAGTCTTCTCCAACGCCGGCGCCCGTTTCGCGGAGCAGTTGGACTTCAAGCTGGAACGGGCAGAGTGGCGAAAGGTCGACCCGCCCGTCGAGCTGTATCCCAACAGCCGCTTCGGCATCGGCGTGCTGAGCTACTTCATGCTCGCCGACGAGATCAAGGTATCGACCTGCCGCATGGACGCCTCGGGCCGGTTGGGCCCGCAGCTGGAGGTCTCCATCTACGGCCCGAGCCACCTCTTCCGCATCGCCGAGCGGCCGGAACAGGGCCACGCGCCGGGCACCACCGTACGGCTGTACCTGCGGGACGACATCGAGATGGCCGCGTCGTGGTCGTGTGTGGACGTTCTTGAACGCCTCCTGGCCGTGGCGGAGTTCTCCACATCGGCGGTACACGGAGACCGGGCAGCAGTCTGGGATCCCGGAGTGCTGAAGCCTCGGGAGGCGCCCCGGAACGAACCCTTCGGCTTCAGCGCCCGGGGCCGGATGACGTCCTGGGCTGAGGCCCCAGAGGGCGTACAGGTGACGTGGTGCGAGCACGGTGGAGCCCTGCTCGTGGACGGCCTCGTGGTCGAGCCGGAGGTTGTCCGCGGGGTTCTCTCGCCGAGGGGGTTGTCCGGGGTCGTCCTGAACCTCACCGGCAGCCTGTCCCCGACGAGGCTGTCCGTGGATCGCCGCCGTGTCATCAGCGACCTGTCGGAGACGGTCCGGGAACTGCTGGAGGCGGCGGCTGACGAGTTCGTGAGCAGCGACTCGGCCGTGTTGAGCATGGCGTGGATCTATCAGGTGACGGAGCGGAACTACCACCTCGCCGACCTGGTGGCCACCGAAGTCATTCGAAAGGGCCGCCACTTCGAATTCCTCGGGGTCGAATACGAGACCCGTAACACGGGCTGCTTCCTGGCGGACGAGGGGATTCTCAAGTGGTCCGAGAACTCCGACCAGTTCGCTGGTGGGAGGGTTTCGGGCAATCCGCCCGATCACATCCTCCTCTGGCGGATGATGGCTCACGGGCGGGATCACGCGTTCCCGGAACTGTCCGCTCTTTGTCCGGAACTGCTCGTGTCCCGGAATGTACGCCCGGCGATGCCGTCCGACATCGCGGTGCTGGCGCCAAGGCATCAGGCCTTCGGGACCAGGTCGTGGACCCTGGAGAGTCCGGGCGAAGGGTGGGTTTCGGACCTTGGGCGGAATCTCGGCATCACGCCTGAGCAGGCCCGCGATCGGGCCGCTGGGCTCGGAGTGTTTCCCGTTGCCGATTTCCGTGTCCGGCTGGTGCCCGACCGCCAGGCCACGGTGGATCGGAACAGCGGTTACGCGGCCGAGGAGATGGACACCGGTGTCGGGGATCCTGAGCTTCGTGAGCTGGTAGAGCTGTGGCGGGATGATCCTGCCGAGCTGACCTACGACTTGATCTTCATGATTGCGGAACTCGATGGGAGTTCGTTCCGTGAGGTGATCGATCGGCTCCGGGCCCAGGGCGCCGAGATCCCGATTCTCCTGCCGGAACGACCGGACCGGCTGGACAGGGAACTCTTCTCGCCCGATGGCGCGATGGACTGGGACGACCTCCCGTTGGGCGACCCCGTGCCGTTCGCGCGCTTGATCCATGCGGCTCGGACGCTTCAGCGGGAGCCAGAGGAACTGGCTCGCCACCTGAGGATCCGCGGGATCGTTCCGTCCTCGGACAACCTGCCGGACGGGCTCACGGTCGAGCAGGCGTGTGATCTCCTCGACCGCGGCCAGTCGTGGTCGATCGGACTGTTGTGGATCGAGGACGTCACCCTGGCCGACTTGCTGAAGGTGTCGATGAGGACGGGGCATCCGATGGCGCGGATCACCAGGTGGTACCGCGAGTGGGGCCTCGACGTCCCCGACCCCGCCCAGCTGATCCGCGACGCCCTCGCCCGGGTCCCCATGGCCGACCCCTCCTGAGCACCGAATCCACCCGTGAACAGGGCTGCTGCATCGCCTCTCCTTGTTCTACAGTTCTGTAGAACTACAACGGGGCGACGATCGGGGACGAGCATGGACAGGCCGCTTCGGCTGCCGCAGCAGGATCGGGCGGACTTCGAGACGGAGCTCGGGCGGGCGTTGGCCGCGCCGCAGGTGCGGGCCGCGCTGCGGGAGACGGGGGAGGACGCTCGGGGGGTGGAGCGGTTGCGGCGGGCGGCGCGGGAGAACGCGGGGTTCGTGCTGGCCGCGGCGGCGCCGGAGTACGAGCGGTACGCGGCGTTGCGGGCGGATGCGGACGCGGTGGCGCGGGTGCCGGCGGAGGTGCCGGCGCGGGAGCGGGCGTCGGGGTGGTGGGGGGTGTTGGGGGTGGTCGTGCCGATCATCGCGGGGACGGCGGCGGTGATCTTCCTGCTGCTGGGCTCGGTGCTGGGGCTGGTCGAGGACCTGGGGGTGCTGGCGCGGGCGCTGGTGGAGGCCGGGTGGGTGTCGGCCGGGGTGGCCGCGGTGAGTCTGCTGGTGGGCGGGCTGGGGCTGCTGGGGGCGGCCCGGTCGAGGGGGGCCGGGGCCGGCGAGGCGTCGGACGGGCCGGGGGAGTTGCCGCTGGCGCGGGAGGCCTGGCGGTCGGCGTTGGCGGAGCGCGGGCTGGTGCCGTACCTGGTGGCGCAGGCGGGTGCGGCGCCGGGTCAGCGGCGCTGATCGAGTCTCGCCGAGCGGGCCGCGTCGACCAGGAGTTGGGCGGCGTCCGGGGGGATGGCCAGGCGGCGGGCGATCCAGGGGGCCGGGCGGCCGGCCCGGGCGAGCATCCAGGCGGAGTACAGGTGGCCGAGCTGGGGCGCGTTCTCGGCGAGCAGCAGTGGGCGGACGGCCTCCATCGGGAAGCCCTCGAGGGCGCGGGCGCTGTACTCGCGGCCGTTGGGGCCGGGCGGGGGCAGCGGGAGTGGGCGGCGGAGGTCGAGCCAGCGGCTGAGCAGCACCGCGCCGACCACCAGCAGGCCGGTGCCGGAGGCGCCGATCAGGATGCCGCCGATGACGGGGCGGTCCTCCTCCTCGGCCATGCCGAGGGCGATCTCCTCCAGGACGAGCAGGCTGAGCGCGGTGAGCAGCACCGCGGCTTCGGCGGGGCGCGGGTGGGTCCGGGACGTCGTCATGCGGAACCTCTTCCTCGGCAGGGCGGCCGGGGGTTTCGGGCGGGCGCGGCGATTCACCTTCCGTACAACGGCGGTGGGCGGCCTGGGGCACGCGTCAAGGCTCAGGCGGTGAAATCGCGGATCGGAATTGACGATTCGTCAAGAAGTCGATGTGGAGGGCCTGTTGGTCGGTCAGCCGGTTCTCGGAGGCTGGTGCCGCACCTCCTTCCGGTCGGGCGCGCCTGGGCGGCGCGTTCGTCGACGGGGTGAGGGGCCCGACTGCGGGTGGGCTTCGGGTCAGCATAGCCCGGGCATGCCAACTTCGACAGGATTGTCGAAGTTGCGGAGCCCGCGCTCGCGGCGGCGTGTCCGGGGGTGCCTGACCGGCTACTTTGAGTACGGAGCTCCGTTTCCACGACCGGGAGTCCACAGTGGTAGGGGAGGTCGGGACCGATGGGACTCACCAGCCACAAGCTGCTGGCCCTGACGGCGCTGCTCGCGGTGTTCACCGTGCTCGGCACGCTGTGGGTCTGGCCCTGGCTGGCCGTGCGGAGCTGGCCCGCGATGTTCCTGCGGCTCGGCACCATCGCCGTCACCCAACTGGTCCTGCTGGTGACACTGGGGCTCGCCGTCAACGACTACTTCGTCTTCTACGACAGCTGGTCCGACCTGCTGGGACGCGAACACGGCGCGGGCGTGGTCCATCAGACGGGTGGCGGCTCCGGTGCGGGTCCCGGCGTTGGTGCCAGTGCCAGTCCCGGGGCCAGTCCCGCTGTCGGAGCCGGTGCGGCCGGGGTGCAGGTGCTCGGCTCCGCGGAGATCACCGGCGTGGGGGCGGTCAGCCGCGATCCGGCTCGGATCGGGCGGCTCGACCGGGTGCGGCTGCCGGGTGCGACCACCGGGCTGAGCACCGAGGGCTACGTCTACCTGCCGCCGCAGTACTTCCAACCCGGCGGTGCGGAACGGCACTTCCCGGCCGCGCTGGTGATGACCGGCTTCCCGGGCGACGCCACCAACCTGGTGACCAGGCTCCGCTACCCGGCCGTCGAACTCGACCTGCTGCGCAAGGGGGCGATGGAGCCGACCGTCCTGGTGCTGATGCGGCCCTCGCCGACCATGCCCCGGGACAGCGAGTGCGAGGACATCCCGAACGGGCCGCAGGCGCAGAGCTACTTCACCACCGACGTGCCCGCCGACCTGCGGGCCTCCTACCGGGTGCTGGACGGCACCGGCAGCCTGGGGATCGTCGGCGACTCGACCGGCGGCTACTGCGCGGTCAAGCTGGGCATGGAGCACCCGCAGACCTTCTCGGCCGCGGTCTCGCTCTCCGGCTACTTCAAGGCGGCGGAGGACGCCACGACGGGCGACCTCTTCGCCGGCAGTCCGCAGCGCCGCGCCGAGGCCGACCTCGGCTGGCGCCTGGCCCACCTGCCGATGCCGCCCCTCGCGGTGCTGCTCGCGGACAGCAGGGCGGACGGCAGCACCTACGCCGACTCCAGCGCCTTCGCGGCGGCGGCCCGCCCGCCGCTCGTGGTCGCCCAGGAGACGGTCGACGCCGGCGGTCACAACTTCACCACCTGGGGGCGACTGCTCCCGCCCGCCCTCACCTGGCTGAGCGCCCACCTGCGGGGCCCCGCGTAGCACCCGTGCCCTGGGTGCTCCCGCGTACGTCAGCCGCGTACGTCAGTGCGTCGGGGCCGGCCGGGCCCCGTGGATCGCGGCGGACACCGACTCGTAGATCGGCACGTACATCGGCACGAACTCCTGGATCCTGGTGTTGGTCAGGAACCCGATGACGTGCCGGGCCCACTTGTTGCCGGTGGGGGACAGGACGAGTCGCAGGACCGTGCCCCGAGCCATCATCCGCCGGGAGGTGTAGATCAGCAGTCCGAGCCCCCCGCTGTCCACGAAGGAGCAGCCGCTCATGTCGATCACCAGGTGGAGCGGCTGCTGCTCGGGGTGGGATTCGGCGAGCCCGTTGAGCAACTGGCGGAGTGCGGGGGCCGCCATGCCGTCCATTTCGCCGACCACCCGCACGACGGTCCACGCCTCCAGGGTGCCGACCTCGACGTCCAGGGGGCTGGTCGTCGCGGCAACCGCGTCCGGGGCGCCGGGCGGAGCGACCTTCTCGAACACGAATCGCCGTGCCGGATCACCGGGCCCGGGAGGCGGCGGCTCGGTGATCACCACCCCCGTCCTGGCCGAGGTCCACCGCGCCCGGCACTCCGCCTCGACCGCCGGTCCTTCGTACCCGAGGACCCGAAGGACCCGGATGGCGTAGTCCAGTGGCATGAGGCTGACGCCGGACAGGCCGTCGTGCAGGGTGCTGCGCGGAATGGCCCAGCCCGAGCGGGCCGTTCTGCGCTGGAGTTCCCGGTAGGACGGATCCCCCGCGGCGATCTTCATCCCCTGCAGCCACTTCGCGAACGCGGCGACCGGCGGCGCCGCCTGCCGTCGAGCGGTCTTCTCGGCCTGGACGGCCACTCTCCTGCTCCTCCCCGGCACGGTCCTGCGCGCCGGTACGTAGCGTACGAGAACGACCGCGCCCCGTTGCGGTGTTGGTGGGGCGGAAGCTGTCCGGATACGTCCGGAGGGATGGCGGGCGGGGGTCGCTACCGGGCTGAATATGACCAGCCGGACACGGACCGGCCGCACCGGCCGGCCGGCGGCACCGGACACGGACCGGCCGCACCGGCCGCGCCCGGCGGCACCGGCCGTGTCCCGCCGTGGCGGTCACACCGGGACCGTCACATCTGCCCTACCGGCCAGGCCGGTTGTTCCGAGCACCAGGGAGAAGACATGTCGACGCACAGCCCCCGTTCCGGCCGCCGCACCCCGCGCGGGGGCTTCACGGTTCCGTACCGCTGGGCGGCCGGCGCGGTGGACGTCCTGCTGGTGGCGGGGCTGATCCGGTCCGGCCTCGGCGCCGTTCCGGCGGTTGCCATCGGGATCGGGCTCCTGCTCGTGCCCTGGCTGCTCACCAGGGACGTCCGCCGCTGAACGGCCCCTACAGTCCGAACGGCCCGACCCCCGGCCCCGCCGCCGAGGCCCCGTCAGCGGGCCAGCAGCGGGAGCGGTGCGCCGGTGCGGGCCGGGAGTTCGAGGCGGGTGAGCAGGGCCGAGGGCGAGACCTCGACCACCCGGCAGCCGGCCCGGTGACGGCAGTGGCGGGCGACGGAGCCGTGCCGCAGGCGGTCCAGGCGGCGACGGGTGGCGGCGCCGAGCACGAGCAGGTCCTCCGGGCCGGTGACGGCGCCGACCAGGGCGGGGCCGGGCTCGGCGTTGACCACCAGCGGGTGGATGACCAGGTCGGACGGGTAGCCGCCGTAGGCCTGCTCGAAGGCGATGTCGAGGCGCCGGCGGGCGGCGTGCTCCAACTCGGAGTGCGGGCGCAGGCCGTCCCGCTCGTTGGTGGCCCAGGCGGCCACGGGCACCAGCACCGCCCGGTGCCGGGCCGCCTCGCCGACGGCGTGGTAGAGGGCGGCCAGACTGCTCAGTGATCCGCTCAGGCCGACGATCACTCGGGTGGTCCCGGTCATGGCCGTTCGCCTCCGTCTCTCCGGCGGCTCTCTCCATCGGGCTCCGCCGGTTCGGCACTCCTTGCTTCGGATGACTCCAGTGAACCCCGGAACGGATCCCTCCGTACCGCTGCTGACACCTCCATGACGCAGGCCGCACACATCTTGACGGCCTTCTGACAGGGCCGCGGGGATCTCCCGGGCGGCGCGCTCCGACCGGGGCCCCGACCGGTCCGTCAGCCCAGCCCCGGCACGAACTGGATCAGCAGGTCGATCGCCTTGATGCCGAGGAACGGCAGCACCAGCCCGCCCAGCCCGTACACCCGCAGGTTGCGACGCAGCAGGTCGGTCGCCGAGGCCGGCTGGTAGCGCACGCCGCGCAGGGCGAGCGGGATCAGGGCGATGATGATCAGTGCGTTGAAGATGATCGCGGAGGCGATCGCCGAGGTGGGGCTGTGCAGTTCCATGATGTTGAGGTGGTGCAGCCCGGGATAGGCGTTCGCGAACATCGCGGGGATGATGGCGAAGAACTTGGCCACGTCGTTGGTGATCGAGAAGGTGGTCAACGCTCCTCGGGTGATGAGGAGTTGTTTCCCGACCCGGACGATGTCGATCAGCTTCGCCGGGTTGGAGTCGAGGTCGACCATGTTGCCGGCCTCCTTGGCGGCAGGGGTGCCGGAGTTCATCGCGACGCCGACGTCGGCCTGGGCGAGTGCGGGGGCGTCGTTGGTGCCGTCGCCGGTCATCGCAACCATGTTCCCGGCGGCCTGCTCGCGGCGCAGGTGGGCGAGCTTGTCCTCCGGGGTGGCCTCGGCGAGGACGTCGTCCACCCCGGCCTCGGCGGCGATGGCGCGCGCGGTCAGCGGGTTGTCCCCGGTGACCATGACCGTACGGATGCCCATCCGCCGCAGCTCGGCGAAGCGTTCGGCGATGCCCTCCTTCACCACGTCCTTGAGCTCGACCACGCCCAACGCCCGTGCGCCGTGCCGGTCGTGGACGGCGACCAGGAGCGGGGTGCCGCCGGCCTCGGAGATCCGGTCCACCAGCGGCTTGGCCTCCGTCGGCAGCCGCCCGCCGGAGTTCACCACCCAGCGGGCGACGGCGCCGGCCGCCCCCTTGCGGATCAGGCAGGTGGTGCCGTCCGGCCAGGCGAGGTCGACGCCGCTCATCCGGCTCTGCGCGGTGAACGGCACGGGCTGCTGCTCGCCCAGTTCGCCCGGTGCTCGTGGCGGCAGCCAGTACTGACGGCTCGTCAGTTCGACCAGCGACCGCCCTTCCGGCGTCTCGTCCGCGACGGAGGCCAACTGGGCGGCCTCGGCGAGCTGTTCGATGGTCGCGCCGGGCAGTGGGTGCAGGGCGACGGCCCGGCGGTTGCCGTGGGTGATGGTGCCGGTCTTGTCGAGCAGCAGCACGTCCACGTCCCCGGCGGCCTCCACCGCCCGGCCGGAGAGGGCGACCACGTTGCGCTGCACCAGTCGGTCCATGCCGGCGATGCCGATCGCCGAGAGCAGCGCGCCGATGGTGGTCGGGATGAGCGCGACCATCAACGCCACCAGCACGACGGTGGTTTGGGGAGCGTGGGCGTAGATCGCCATCGGCTGGAGCGAGACGACGGACAGCAGGAAGACGATGGTCAGCGAGGCCAGCAGGATGTTGAGCGCGATCTCGTTCGGGGTCTTCTGCCGGTTGGCGCCCTCGACCAGGGAGATCATCCGGTCGACGAAGCTCTGCCCGGGGCGGGAGGTGACCCGGACGACGAGGTGGTCGGAGAGCACCCTGGTGCCGCCGGTGACACCGGTGCGGTCGCCGCCGGACTCCCGGACCACCGGTGCGGACTCCCCGGTGATCGCGGACTCGTCGACCGTGGCGACGCCCTCGACCACCTCGCCGTCCTGCGGGATCACCTCGCCGGTCCGGACCAGGACGATGTCGTGAAGCAGCAACTGCTCGGCGGGGATGACCTCGTGGCGGTGGTCGCGGGTGCCGACCCGCCAGTGCAGCAGCCGCCGCGCCGTGGTGGCGGACTGGGCGCGGCGCAGCGAGTCGGCCTGCGCCTTGCCGCGGCTCTCCGCGACGGCCTCCGCGAGGTTGGCGAACAGCACGGTCAGCCAGAGCCAGAAGGAGATCACCCAGGAGAAGACGCTCGGGTGGAGGACGGCGCTGATGGTGGTGAGCGCGGAGCCGGTCTCGACCACCAGCATCACCGGGTTGCGCGTCATGGTCCGTGGGTGGAGCTTGCGGACGGCGGCGGGCAGCGCCTCGGCGAGCTGACGGCGGGTGATCAGCCGGCGCCGCCCGCCCGGCGAGGTGGGCCGGTGGCTCGGTGGCGGCGTGGGCGCGGAGGCCGGGGAGGGCTCCGGGCGGCGGAACCAGTTCTGATCGGGCGAGATGCCCGGGGATGTGCCCGGGGTGGTGCCCGGCGTCGTGCCAGGGGTGGAGTCCGGGGTGGTGAGGGCCGAACGGCGCATCGTCTCGGGGCCTTCCGGGCCGCCCGGCTGACAGGGGCGGCGGGTTTCGGGGGAGCGGCGGGAACGCCGGACAGCCCACCATCCGCCCGGCGGGGAACATGCCGGTCTTGACACAGGCTTGGCGGCGGGACGGCGGTCCTTGACGGCTCCCTGACAGCGGCCCGGCCGGGATGTCAGGGAGCCGTCAAGGACTGCGACCGCGCCGTACGCCCTGCGTCAAGGACGGGTGCGGTCGGCGTGCGGAGGGTCTCCACTGGAGGGGTACGGCCGCACGGGCCGCCGCCATCCGAAGGGACCTCGCCATGACCACTGCCGCCGCCCTCATCGACGTCGACGAGCCGCTGGAGCGGACGGTCCGCCCGGTGCCGGTCGCCTGGCGCCGGGACCGCCCCGAGCCGCCGGAACCGGCCCCGGCGGTCGACCGTGCCCGCACCCGCCCGGCGCACTGCCGGTTCGCGGTGCACTACGAGGACTGACGCCCGCGGGAGCACCCCGCAGCCCACCCGTCACCACAGGAGCAGCCGCCATGACCCAGCTCGTCGCCCCCACCGCCCCCGTCGTCCCCACCGCCCCCGCCGACGCGCTCGGCGGCCCCTGGCCGGCCTCGGCGCGGCCCGGCCGGGGAGCCGAGCTGCTGGTCGGCGGCGTGGGGCTGGCCGAGGCCGCCGAGCGCTTCGGCACCCCGCTGTACGTGCTGGACGAGGCCGAGGTCCGGGGCCGGGCCCGGGCCTACCGGCGGGCGCTGCCGCACGCCGAGGTGCTGTACGCGGCCAAGGCCTTCCTGTGCAGCGCGATGGCCGACTGGGTGGAGCAGGAGGGGCTGGGGCTGGACGTCTGCTCGTCGGGCGAGCTGTGGCTGGCGGTCTCGGCGGGCTTCCCGGCCCAGCGGATCCTGCTGCACGGCAACGCCAAGTCCCCGGAGGAACTGCGGCTGGCCCGCAGGCTGAGGGTCGGGCGGATCGTGATCGACGGCCCGGCGGAGATCGCGCGGCTGGCGGCGCTGGTGGCCGCCGACACGCCGCAGAAGGTGCTGGTCCGGGTGGTCCCCGGGATCTCCGCCGGGCACCACGCGGCGGTGCGGACGGGTGTCGGCGGGCAGAAGTTCGGCTTCCCGGTCGAGGGCGGTGACGCGGCGGACGCCATCGCCCGGGTGCTCGACCAGCCGGGGCTCGAACTTGCTGGTCTGCACTGCCACTTGGGCTCGCAGATCACCTCGGTGGAGCCCTACCTGCTCGCGGTGGACGCGCTGGTGCGGCTGCTCGCCGAGGTGCGGGAGCGGCACGGCGTGGAGCTGCCGGAGCTGGACCTGGGCGGCGGCCACGGCATCCGCTACCTGCCCGGGGACGCCGAACTGGACCTCGTCGAGTTCGCGGTGCGGGTGACCGACCGGTTGGCGGTGCGCTGCGCCGAGGCCGGGCTGGACGTGCCCCGGCTGCTCGTCGAACCCGGCCGCGCCGTCGCCGGACCGGCGGCGGTGGCGGTCTACCGGGTGCTGTCCGTCAAGCACACCGCCGACGGCCGCTGCTTCGTCGCGGTGGACGGCGGCATGAGCGACAACCCGCGCCCGGCCCTGTACGGATCGCCGTACACGGTGCGGCTGGTCGGCCGCCGCTCGGAGGCGGGGGAGGCGACGGTGGACGTGGTCGGCCGCCACTGCGAGGCCGGCGACGTGCTCGTCCGGGACGCCTCGCTGCCCGCCGACCTGCGCCCGGGCGACCTGCTGGCCATGCCGGCGGCCGGCGCCTACCAGCTGTCCATGGCCTCCGGCTACAACCTGGTCGGCCGCCCGGCCGTGGTCGCGGTGAGGGACGGCCGGGCCCGTCTCCTGATCCGCCGGGAGACGGTCGAGGACGTCCGTCTGCGCGAGGTCGGCCGCTGAAGGGGGGGCTGGCCCGCGTGAGAAGTCGGCCCGGCCGACTTCTCACGCACGCCCTCACGCACGCCCTCACGCACGCCCGAAACTCCGTTGAACCGGTGCGACCCGGAAGGCCGTTGACGAAGATGATCACCTTCCCCGCCGTCCGACAGGAACCCCATGGGTCGACCCTCCTCTCCCGATGCCCGCACCAGGCCCCGGCGGCGACTTCGCCGACTGACCCACCTGGTGACGGCATGTGTCGCCGCGAGCGCGGCCCTGCTCGCGCCCGCCTCCGCCGAGGCGAGCGGGTCGAGCAACAGCGACGCGTACAACAACCTCGGGTCGACGTCCCGGGCGGACTGGATGCGGAACCTCGCCGGTGACACCTGGCTGGCGTCACTGTCCCTGCCCGGCACCCACGACACGCTCGCCATCCACGGGGGCGACCCCGTCCGGACCCAGCAGGACTTCGGCGACAGCGCCAACACCCTGAGCGCGCAACTGGATCGCGGGATCCGCGCCATCGACATCCGGGTCCGGGTCACCGAGAACAAGTACTTCACCGTCCACCACGGGTCGTTCTACCAGAACGCCAACTTCGACGACGTCCTGGGCAAGGCGAAGGACTTCCTCGGCAAGCACCCGAGCGAGACGATCGTGATGCGGTTGCGCGCCGAGTGCCCGCTCGGTGGCGGCGGCACGTTCGAGTGCGACGACGACCCGAAGACGGTCACCAACGACAGGCGCAGGGAGATCTTCGCGGACTACGTGTCCCGGTATCCCGACCTGTTCTATGCCCCGTCGGTGGTCAAGGGCACCAAGGCCTACGTTCCCCAGCTCTCGCAGGTCCGCGGGAAGCTCGTGCTGGGCAGCTTCGACGGTCTCGACAGCGACAGCTACGGGATCGGGACCTTCAACGACCACCAGGAGGACCACTTCGACGTGCCCGACGCCCGCAGGAAGTGGGAGTACGTCAAGGCGAACATCGACCGGGCGGTCGGCGACGGCAGCGGCCAGATGTTCGTGACGTACACGTCGGCGTCCAACGCCCCCCTCCTGAACCCGCACGCGTACGCGGGCGGACACGTGACCTACGTGGGCAAGGCGCCTGTCAACCTTCCAGGCGTCAACTACCAGCTGATGAACTACCTCAACAACGGCGGGGGCAAGGGCCGCCTCGGCGTCGTCATGATGGACTTCCCGGGCTGGGCACTGGTGGAGAACATCATCGCCCGCAACCAGGAGCACGTCGTCAAGGGCGCCCACCAGGCCGTCTGGCTGGTCAACGCCGACAAGACCTACGTCGACAGCAAGTACCACCGGTGCATGGTCCGGGGGCCGGAGTTCGACAGTTCCAACTCCGGTGGTCTGGTCACCCAGCGCGCGTGCCAGTCGTCGCCGCCCAGCAGCCACCAGTGGGGAGCCGAACGGCCCTCGAGCTACGACGGCCAGGGCTACTACTGGATCAAGGCGAACAACGGCAAGTGCCTGACCGTCCCCTACAACAACGGCACCCCGCCGGCGGCCGGGACCCAGTTGTACTGGTGGGGCTGTGAGACCCGTTGGTTCTCGGGCAGCCAGCTGTGGAACGTCATTCCGACCCAGATCGAGGTCGGGGGCAAGCGCACGACGGCCTACAAGTTCATCAACCAGTGGACGGGCCTGTGCGTGTCGGTGGACCCGGCCACCGCGTCCACCGCGGGCGGCAAGGTGACCCAGGACACCTGCCCGGCCTGACGCGCATTGCCCTCCGCGCCCCGACTCCCCCGGCCGGGGGGGGGGGGGGGGGCGGGGGGGGGGGGGGGGGGGGGGGGGGGGGGCGGCGGGGGGGGGGGGGGGGGGGGGGGGGGGGGGGGGGGGGGGGGGGGGGGGGGGCGGCCCCACGGCGGG